>VGZQ01000085.1 GCA_016872535.1 Rhodospirillales bacterium
GCGGCGTCTCCAGGTACCACTTCCCCATGTACCTCAAGGAAATCGAGTTCCGTTTCAACCACCGGGGCGACAACACCTTCAGGCTCTTCCTGAAGGCCTTTTTTGGTTACGTTTCGCCCTAATTACCTTATTTTCGCCGCGCTCTTGCCGTCCGCCCCGATCACGCCCGCGCGCTCGCCAACCTCGGCACCGTGCTCCGGCGCATGGGGCGTTCCGAGGAAGCTTTCGCCGCCATCCGCGCCGCTCATGCCGCCGATCCGGCCATGGACGAAAACGCCTCGACCTTGGCGATGTTGTATCTCTCCAATTGCGCCTGGGACGACTACGCCCAATTGATCGCCGATCTCGACGCCCGCACCCGGGCCGCGATCGCGGCGGGCACGCGCCCCGCGGAATTGCCGTTCCTCAACATCTGCCGCGCCGCCGACCCCGAGTTGAATTTTCGCGTCGCGACCCTGAGAAGCGCGGCGCTCGCTCGCCGGCACGCGCGGCACCGCCTTGCCGCCGTGCCGCCGGAGAATCGGAAAAACCGCGCGCGCATCGTACTCGGCTACCTGTCCGCCGACTTTCGCGATCATGCCGTCGGTCAGTTGATCGCGCCTTTGTTCGGCCTACACGACCGGTCCCGCTTCGAAGTCCGCGCCTATTCCGCCGGGCTCGACGACGGCGGCGAGATCCGAAAAAGAATCGCCACCGACGCGGATGCATTTGTGGACATCCGGACCCTCGACGACCGTACCGTCGCCGGACGGATCCGCGCTGACGGCGTCGATATCCTGATCGATCTCGGCGGCTACACCGAAGGTCACCGCCTCGGCGTCGCCGCTTTGCGCCCCGCACCGATCGCCGTCGATTATCTCGGCTTCGCCGGAACGATCGGCGGCGATATCTTCGACTACACGATCGCCGACCGCATCGTCGTGCCGCCGTCCAACGCGCGGTTCTATTCCGAAAAACTGATCGTCGTGCCGCCCTGTTACGTGATCCACGATCGCGAGCGGATCGCGGAGTGCCGTTTCACGCGCGCCGACGAAGGTCTGCCCGAGGCTGCGTTTGTTTTCTGCTCGTTCAACGAAGCCCGGAAACTGACGCCGGACGTTTTCGCATCCTGGATGGCCCTGCTGCGCGAAGTTCCCGAAGCGGTACTGTGGCAATACCGCAGTAACGACGCGATGGCCGAAAACCTTCGCCGCGCGGCGGCGGCGCACGGTGTCGACCCGGCGCGGCTGATCTTCGCCGAGCGCCGACCCAAGCCCGAGCACCTCGCCCGCATCGCGCTCGCCGATCTCGCCCTCGATACCATGCCGTTCAACGGCGGCGTCACCACCAGCGACGCCCTGTGGGCTGGCGTGCCGGTGATCACCGCGCGCGGCACCCATTGCGCCTCGCTCGGATCGGCGAGCAAGCTCGCCGCCATCGGCCTGCCCGAACTGGTCGCCGACGATCTCGCCGGTTACCTGGCCCTCGCCCGCCGCTACGCCCGCGCGCCCGGCGAACTCGCGGCCCTCAAGGCAAAACTCGCCGCCAATCGTCCGACCGCGCCCTTGTTCGACAGCGCCCGTTTCACGTCGACGCTCGAACGGGGCCTGGCGGAAGCCTTCCGCCGCTATCTCGATGGCGAACCGCCCCGGCACATCGTCCTCGACGCCACCGCCAAGGGTCTTTATGGCGACGAGGCGTAAGGCCCGGGCCTACTCCGCCGGCTGGGCGAGCGGTTTCGCTTCTTCCTTTTCGCCGGGCACGAATAGGGTCGCCGCCATACCGACCAGCACGATCGCGGCCAGAAACGCGAACAGCACCTGGAAGCCGCCGGTCCAGTCGTAGAGCCAGCCTTCGATCCGCACGCCGATCGCCGACACGCCGAGGGCGACGATGAACTTGAGCCCGAACGCGAAGCTGCGCCAGCGCCCCGGCGTGTAACGGGCGAACAGCACGTTTTCCGACGTAGTGGTGCCGATGTTGATCACCACGGACAGGAAGACGAGCGCCACCAGCGCGTAGCCGTCCGCGACCGCGACCAGGATCAGGATCGGCGCCTGAATCAAAAAGCCGAGCGTGTAAACGCGCCGGGGCGGAAAGATGTCGGTGATCTTGCCGGCGACGATCTGAAACACGCCGGCGAGGGCGTAGACCAGCGCCACCAGGGCCGAAACGCCGAACACGCCGCCTTCGGTGCCCATCACCCGCTCCGAGAATAGCTTCGGCATCGCCGGCTGGGTCGCCTGGTAAACCAGCGCGGTGCACAGAATGGTGAAGAACAGAACCACCAACGCCCGCTTCATGTCCTCGCGCGAGGCCGGCGCGTCCACCTTGCGGTCGGTGGTCAACTCCACGATCGCGCCTTTCGCCACCAGTCCCGCGAACGCGACGCCGGTCAGCACCACCAGCAACCCCGGCCACAGGAACGCCGCGCGCCAACCGAACGCGTCGATCAACCCGCCCGCCATCAGCGCCGCCGCCGCCGGGCCGAAGGCGCCGAACATGTTGTTGAGGCCGAGCGCGGTGCCGCGGTTGATCGCGTTGCGCACCAGCCAGGCGACGCCGACCGGATGGTAGATCGAGGCGAACAGGCCGGTAACGGCGAGCGCCAGCGCAATCTCGAAGGGGTCGCGGGCGTACGCGGTCGCCACCATGCCGGCGCCGGTGCCGAGGAAGAACAGCACCATCATCTTGGTCGCGCTCCAGCGGTCGCCAAGCCAGCCGGCGAGCGGCGCGGCGAAACCGAACAGCGCGCTGCCGACGACGATCAGCGCCACCGCCTCGCCATGGGTCAGCCCCAAATCCTTTTCGAGGGCCAGCACCGCGACGAAGAAAATCGGCGCGAACAGGTGCGAATAGGAATGCCCGACGCAGGAAAAGCCGATGGCGAGGCGGGCCGAGCCGTCCGAAGCTGCCGTTGTCGTCGTCATATTACCGTTCCCTGAACGCCGTGTTCGCGCCGCCGATCAACGGGTCGAGCAGATATTCGAGCACCGTCCGCCGGCCGGTCAGGATCGAGCACGCCACCCGCACCCCCGGCACCAGATCATAGCGCAAGGCGCGCTGCTGGAAATAGTCGCGCTCGGTCTCGATCCGCACCTTGTAGAACGTTCCCCCTTGCGCCGTGGTCAGGGCGTCGGGGCTGACGTTGACCACCTTGCCCTCGAGGTTGCCGAAGCGCACCGCTTCCGCCGAGGCCAGCTTCAGCGTCGCGGTCTGGCCGCTGCGCACGTGACCCACGTCCTGGACCGGCAGCTTCGCCTCCACCACCAGCACGTCGCCCGCCGGCACCAGATCGGCGACGGTGCCGCCCGCGCGGACCACGCCGCCCACGGTCGCGATGTACATGGTCTTGATCACGCCGTCGGCCGGCGCGCGCAGCACGGTGCGATCGAGGCTGTCGGCGAACTTGCGCTCCCGGTTCAGCAACTCGTCGAGCGAGCGGCGCTTTTCGGCGAGCAGCTCGGCGATCTCGGTGTCGGACGAGCGTTTCACCCCGTCGAGGCGGGCGCGCGCCTCGATCAGCGCCGCCTCGATCCGCCGCTTGGCCGCCGAATTTTCCTCGATCCGCCCGCGCAGCGCCGCTTCCTCCTTCAGCAAGTTCAGGTGCAGCATGCGGTTGGTGAGGTCGTCCTTGAGCAGCTCCTCGCTGATCTTGATCTGCTCGCGCGAATACTTGAGCGCGGTGCGGTCGGTATCGATGCGCGAACCGATTTCCTTGATTTCCTGCTCGCGCTGGACGATCTGCTCGCGCGCCTGGGCGAGCATGGATTCGAGCCGCGCCCGCCGGCTGCGGAACGTCTCGACCGCGCCCGCCACCAGGGCCGGTTCCTTGGCGGCGAGATCGGCGGGAAACGCCGGCGCCTCCGCCCCCGCGCCCTCGGCCTCGAGCCGGGCGATCTCGGCGCGAAGCGAATTCATGCGCACGCGCAGTTCCTGCACGTCGGCTTCGCCCGCGGTCGGTTCCAGCACCACCAGCGGCTGGTTCTTTTCCACCTTCTGGCCCTCGCGCACCAGGATCTCGCGCACGATGCCGCCCTCCAGGTGCTGGATGCTTTTGACCTGGGTCGAGGGGATCACCTCGCCGTCGGCGGTCGCCACCACGTCGAGCGGCGCCAACGCCGCCCAGCCGATCGCCACCACCACCAGCGCCCCGCCCACGCGCACGAACATCCGCGCGCCCTTCTCCGCGTCGTCGCCGTCACTGTCGCCGACGAACAGGGCCGCGATCCGCGCGGGCATCGCCCGGGCCCCGGTCATGCCGCGCCCCCGCCCTGCGCGCTCGACGGCACGCTTCCGGTTTTCGCCCACAGCACCGCCGGGGTCGGCTTGACGTCCAAATTCACCACCACCTGCGCGCCGCGCAGCGTGTTGGCGTCGTGGGTGAAGGCGATCACGGTCGCGCCCCGGCGGCTGAGGTCGTTCATGGCGGCCTGAACGTGGGTGACGCCCTCGGCGTCCATGCCCTCGGTCGGCTCGTCGAGCACGGCGAGCCGGCCTTCGGAGGCGAGCGCGCGCGCGAGCGCCACGCGGCGGCGGATGCCGAGCGCCAGGCCTTCGCCGTTGTTGAGGACGGGCGCGTCCAGCCCGCCCGGACTCTGATCGACGAACTTGCGCAGACCCGCGGCGGCGACCAGGCGGTTGAGCTTGGCGTCGTCCATGCCCGGATCGAGCATGGCGATGTTGTCGCGCAACGTGCCGGTGACCAGTTTCGGCTCCTGCGGCAGATAGACGATTTGCTTGCGCCACCATTCGGGCACGAACTGCTGCACGTCGACCCCGTCGGCGAGAATCTGGCCGCGCCGGGGATCAATGAGGCCCGCGATCATGCGCGCGAGCGTGGTCTTGCCCGAACCGTTGCCGCCCGCGACCACCAGCACCGCCCCCGGATCGAGCTTCAAGGAAAACGATTCGAACAGCGGCGACGGCTGGCCGGGAAAGGCGAAGCCCAAATCGCGGAACTCGATCCCGCCCCGGTATTCGGAAAGGGCGGCCCCTTGCGTTTTCTCCTGCGGCAGGCGGGCGAGGTCGCGCAAACTTTCGAGCGCCTGTTCGGCCTTGGCGAATTCGTGGACCAGTTGGGCGAGCCGGGCGATCGGGCTCAGCGTGCGCGCGGCGAGGATATTGGCCCCGATCAGGGCGCCGACGTCGAATTCGCCCCGGACCACCAGGATCGCGCCGTAGCCGATGACCGCGACCGTCATCAGGCCCTGCGCGAGCTGGATCAGGGATTGCGCCAGATTCTGGCGCTGGGCGATCATGCGGCGCAGGCGTTCCAGGGTCTCGCTTTCGGCGCGCCAGAACTTGCGCAGGTATTCCTTGCCGTTGAAGGCGCGGAGCGTATCGGCGCCGGCGATGGCCGCCGCGATCAGGCCGCTGCGGCGCGCGGCGGCGGCGGCGATATCCTTGGTCTGGCCGCGCAGCGCGCCGTGCAGCAACCACGAGAGAAACAGCAGAGCGGCCGCGAACAGACAAGCGATCAGCGCGACGCCGATGTCGAGCACGAACAGGGCGCCCAGGAACACCAGCGCCATGGGCACGTCGAGCATCGCGCACAGGTTGGCGGCGGAATAAGCCGTCTGCGCCGCTTCGGCGCCGGCCACCGCTTCGCGCCGCGCGCCGGCGGGAATCGCCTCCGCGCTTTGCGCCTTGGCCCCGGTGAGCGCGGCAAAAGCCCCGTGGCCCAGGGCCTGGTCGCGATCGCGGCCGACCCCTTGGGCGATGCGAAAGCGCGCCTGGCGGAAACCGAATTCGAACAGCACCGCGAACGCGGTGCCGGTCGCCAGCGTCGCCAGGGTCGCGTCCACGCCGTAGGCGACATAGCGCGACAGCACCAGCATCACGAACACGGCGGAGGCGAGGCCGAGCACGCTCGCGATCAGCGAGGCGAAGATCAGCTCCGCCGCGACCCGGGGCTTGGCGAACAGACGGGACCAAAGCTCTTTCACGGCAACCTGCGAACCACCTTCCGCACGCGAACCATCATATTGACACCGCCGAGCACCGGGCAAAATGCCCCTAAGCCGTTGATCGGGCACAAAACACGCCTAAACGTGTAGACATTTGTAGGCGTTTCGGGAAAAGCCGCCATTTTCCACCCGTTTCGCGAAAACAATCGTGCGAGGAAATATAGCCTAATTAGGAAATATTGTCAATATCCGGCGAACGCGGCGCGAAGGACGGGGCTTCCGTGACGTAAGGAATATCCTTACAGTCGAGCCACGATGATCACCAGCAAGCTCACGAGCAAGGCCCAGACGACGCTGCCCCGGCCAGTACGGCAGGCGCTTGGCCTGCGCGCCGGCGACGAGATCGCCTACGTCATCGCGCGCGGGCGCGTCATCCTGACCAAGGCGACGCGCGGCCAGGCCGACGATCCGTTCGCGGCCTTCGGCGAATGGGATTCGGAGAACGACCGACGGGCCTATGGCAAGCTTTAAACCCTGGGACGTGGTCAAGGTTCCGTTCCCCTACACCGACCGTCCCGTGCGCCAGCACCGCCCCGCCCTGGTCGTCGCCGCCGGGGACTTGGCGGCGGCGCACGGGCTTCTGTGGGTGCTCATGATCACCAGCGCGGACAACCGCCGCTGGACGGAAGACGTTCCCGTTTCCGATCCTAAGGCGGCGGGCTTGCCCGCGCCATCGGTGGTGCGTTGCGCCAAAATCGCCACCATTGAGGCCGACGACGCGGAGCGGATCGGCGCCTTGCCGCGCGCCGCGCCGCCTCGAGCGCATCCGCACGACGACCGAAGGAAAGTCGCCGGAAACGTGTCGCGCGCGCTCACTGCGGCGCTCGGCACGTAGCGAGCCCGCCCTCAACCGCGCGCCTTCAGGAGCGGTGCGGCCGCCGGCGAAGCCGGTTTGAAATTATGCGCGCAAAGCGCGCGGGGCCGAAAGCGCCGACAACTGGCGGCCCTCGGCATCGAAGTTGAGCGGATCGAGCCAGCGCCGGTGGGCCTCGCGCAGCTCGGGCCAATCCCTGTCGATCACCGCGTACCAGGCGGTGTCGCGGTTGCGGCCCTTGACCACCACCGCCTGGCGGAACACCCCTTCGAACGAAAACCCGAGCCGCAGCGCCGCCCGGCGCGAGGGCGCGTTGAGGGCGTCGCACTTCCATTCGACCCGGCGATAACCCAAGGCGAACGCGCGCGCCATCATCAGGGACACCGCCTCGGTCGCCGCCGGCGTGCGTTGCAACGGCGGCGCAAAATTGAGGTGCCCGATCTCGATCACCCCGTTGGGCGGGTCGATGCGCATAAAGCTCGCGACGCCGACCGCCGTTCCGGTGCGGTTGTCGATAATGGCAAAAAACAGGGGATCGTCGCCCGCCGCCGCGCTTCGCGCCCACGCCCGGTATTCGTCGAAGGTGGCGAAGGGACCGTAGAAGAGATACGTCCAGTTCGCGCCCGACGGATCGAGCCGGTTGGCGGCATCGAGGGATTGCGCGTGGCGGTCGGGATCGAGCGGCTCCAAGCGGCACCAGGCGCCCGCCATCGGCTGGCGCGGCGGCCGGGGCGGCGGCGTCCAACCGGGCACCGGCGCGCCGACCGGCTGGCCGAGATCGTTGGTTTCGGGGTTCATGCGGCGATCCGGTCGTGGTGGCGAATCCCACCGCGCATTGGACTTTGTTTAGTTTACACGTACATAGACCTCGAAGCCCAACGACGCTATACTGATTCTGATTCAAAGGATTGTCGAATGACCAAAGTTGAGGCCATCGAGCGCCAAATCGAGCAGCTTTCGCCGGAGGATCTCTCCGTTCTGCGCGCATGGTTCGCGGCGTTCGATGCCGCGGCTTGGGATCGCCAGATCGAATCGGATGTCCGCGCCGGCAAGCTCGACATGCTGGCCGAAAAGGCGCTGCACACCTGCGCCTCGGGCGCCGCGACCAAACACCGTCACCCCCGCGCAAGCGGGGGTCCAGATTCTTGAAAAGTTGGATTCCCGCATTCGCGGGAATGACAAGTCAATAAATCGTTCGCTTTCCCCGTCGCTTCGACATCTTGCCGATCGCTGTTTCGATCTTTTGAAGCGCGACCCGCGACATCCCTCGCTTCATTTCAAGAAGATCGGCCGCTTCCGATCAGCGCGCATCGGACTCCATCACCGCGCGCTTGGCGTCGAGTCGACGGACGGGATCGCCCGGTTCTGGATCGGTTCGCACGCCGACTACGACAAGCTGATCGGCTGATCCCCGCGCGTCGCCCCGGCACCATTCGCGAGGCTGCTGGCGGACGGCGTCCAACCGGGCAACGGCGCGCCGAGGTCGTTGGTGTCGTCGTTCACGCGGGGAGATTTGCCCAAGGGCGCCGGCGGGCCGGCAACGTCCGTCCGGGCCCGGTTAGCTGTGGACGAAATCGCCGTTGTCGAAGCTCGCCGCGTCGCTGACGCCGGTCACGGTAGCAAGTTTCCTTAACTCGCTGGTGGAAGCGTCGTCGGTGGTGGTGCCGTCTTCCTGAAAATACCAGATGTGACTGTCGGTACCGTCGTCCATTATGAAAATCGCCTTGTCGCCGGAGGCGAGGCTCGACGTGTTGAGCGCGGTGATGACGCTCGCGGCGCCCGCCGCCGTGCCGGTATTGGTGGCGGTGAAGTTGGCGCCGCCGAGCGCGATGAACACGTCGTTCGCGCCGACAGCGTCGGTGGTGCCCGTCAACTCGGCCAGGAGCTGCGAGTTGGCGCCGTTGGACAATAACGCGGACAAAAAGCTGAACACATCGGCCCCGGTTCCGAACGCGAAGTTGTTGACCGTGTCTTGGCCGGTGTCTTGGCCGGGGTCGGCGCCGTCGGTCGCCGCCGTATAGCGCACGGTGTCGGCCGAGACCCCCGTCGAGAGGGCGATCGTATCCGCGCCCCCACCGCCGGTGATGGTGACCGCCTGGGTGCCGATGAACGTGACGCTATCGGTTCCCGAACCGCCGTTGATGGTCTCGATCAGGCTAACGTTGCCGAGCGTTACCCCGGCCGAGGAAAAAGTGAGAACATCCGTGCCCGATCCGCCGGTGAAGGTTTCGATTGTGCCCTCGACGTTGATGATATTGCCGCCGGCGCCGAGCGTGACCGAATCGACGCCGTTGCCGCCCCGGATGTTCTCGACCCCGGTGACGTTGCCGACGGTGCTTCCGGTGTCCGCGCCGATCAGATTCCCCGACAGATCGCGCCCGAACTGAAGCGTGTCGTTGGTCCCGTTCCCGCCGGTGAGGGTATTGATCGTGGACGAGCCGTTCACCCGGAACGTGTCGTCGCCGATGCCGCCCGCGAGCGTGCCGACCTTGGCGGAGAGGGAGAGACTGACGAAGTCGTTACCGTCCGAGCCGTCGAGCGTATGGTACCCGCCGCCGACGACGATGATGCTGTCGGGGCCGGCCGAGCCGACAAACGAGCCCACGTCCCACAAATTCGCGAGCAAGGCGTCGTTGGTGCCGTTGGTGTTGCGCACCAGGGCGTCGCCGCCGGGAATGCCGGTCGTGCCCTTGATCACCGCCTCGATGCCGCCGGTGCTGATGGGGGTGGTGCCGACCATCAGCGCGCCGAACGTGGAGGAATCATCGAAGCGGAAGGTGTTGACATCCTCGTCCGGGATGCCGTCGGTTCCCGTATCCCTATTGTCGTTTATCGTCGCGCCGCCGATGAGAAGCATGGTGCCGAGCGCCCGGACGTCGATGGTGTCGCCGCCGCCCTTGGCGAACACCAGCGCGCCGCCGAAGGTGCCGCTGGCGGTGACGGTTATGGTTTCGCCCGAACTGGTGCCGACCCAGGCCTTGCCGGTTTCGCCCGCGTCGAGCGTCGGGAACACGACCACGTCGCTGCCGGTGGACAGCGGCGTCGAGAGGGAGAGATTGGAGCTGTTGATGGCGGTGGCGAAATTGGGCGAGCTCTTGCCGCTCTGGAAACCCGTCGACAGGCCCATGACGCCGTCGGCGAGCAGGATCTGCTGGACGTCGGTGAAGTTGATGGTACCGACGGAATTGGCCGGGGTGGCAAACTCGGTGATGCCAAGGCTGCCCGCGTGCGCGCCGGTCATAGTCAACGTGAGAATCTTGTTGTCGAGGCCGTCGATGGTGATCTGGTTGACGTCGCCGCCGCCGCCGTTGACGGTATCGATGCCGCCGAGAACCCCCATGTAGAAATTGGTGTTCCCCGGCCCGCCGGTCATGGTTGCGAGCGTGTCGCTGCCGGCGGTGCCGATCAGCACCTCGCCGAAAGCGACGTTCTGCGTCCCGCTGAAGAAAGTCTGCCCTTCGGAGGTGGTGGTAATCGAAAAGGCATCTTGCCCAGTGCCAGCCACGAGGAACGAGGTGTCTCCGAAGCCGAAGAACCCCACGTTGCTGGCGCCGAAGATATCGAACCCGCCGCCGGTGAATCCGAACACGCCGCCGCCGATGAAACCGCCGAAACCGGGGCCAAAGCCCGGACCGAAACCGGGGCCAAATCCGGGACCGCCCGGACCGAAACCGGGACCAGGTCCGCCCGGACCGCCGAAGCCGGGCCCACCAAAACCCGGACCGCCGAAGCCGGGGCCGGGGCCGCCCGGACCGAAGCCCGGCAAGCCGCCGACCGGACCCACCGGCACCGGCGCAAAGCCGGGACCGGGACCGCCCGGAATGCCCGCGCCCGCAAGCCCGATGGCCACCGCGTTACCGACCAGCGTGTTGAGCGCCGCCGCGAAATTCCCCGCCGCCGGACCGGCCGGACCACCGAGTCCGCCGGGCCCAAGGCCGGCCGGGCCGAAACTAGCGACCAGCGTCGCCGCCACCGCCGAAACTTGAATCGCCGCGGCGAGCGCGCCGTCGATGCCGGCGGCGCCGCCGAGGGCGGCGGCCTGATCGAACGCCTGGTTCACGGCATTCTGAATCTGCTGCTGAACCGCCGGCGGCAACGCGCCGCCAGGTCCGCCCGGCCCGCCGGGTCCGCCCGGCCCACCCGGTCCACCGGGACCACCCGGTCCACCGGGTCCGCCCGGCCCACCGGGTCCGCCCGGTCCGGAAATTCCCGCCGGCTGCACGGACGCGGGCAAGAACGCCGTCACCCCGCCGAACGCCTTCGACAGCACCGCCGGCGGCACCACCACCGGCGAAGGCGGCGGCAGGAACGGCGATGCGATCTGCAACGCCTGGAACGGAACGTTCATCACCACGGTGCCGCCGGGCGTGGTGATGGTCAACTCGCCGGTCACGCCGCCGCTGCCGTCGGGAACGATGGCGAAGGTGCTGGTGACGCCCACCTTGCCCATGCCGGTGGTGCCGCGAATGCCGATCACCGCGGTCGGGGTTTTCAGCACCATCGCGTCCGGGCTCGATTTGGCGAGCTGGCCGGAGACGAAGCTGAACACGCCGGTCGTGACGTTGAGCACCGATTTGCCGGTCTGCGCGCCCGGGTCGTAGACCATCTCGTCGATGGTGAGAGATCCCTTCTCGCCGATCGAGAAGGAGGAGTTATCGGCGAACACGATGCCGAGTTTGCCGTCGACGGCGGTGGCGACCTGATCGCCCTAGAAGATCGGCTGGCCCGATTCGGCCGTCACCTGCGTGCCGTCGACGCGGGTGATGGTGACGCGCCCGATCACGCTGTCGACGCGGCCCACCGGCGCCGCGCCGCCCGGCGCGGCCGATGCTGCGGCTTGGGCGAGTTCCATGTTCTCGACCCCCGGACCACCGTCGGTCATGGGCACGCCTCCGTTAACGATTTAGTGCGTAATTATACCGATTTTTAACCGTGCTTGGTTAAGGAATCCTAAAGAAGCGCGACGCGCGGAAACCCATCCGGCAATCCGGCCAAAATTAGGTGCGTGTTGGAACCTGATCTCGGGTACGCCAACTTCGGCCGGAATCCAGGGGGGCGGGTGCGCGATTCCGTCAGTTGGCGGCGGCGCGTTGCTGCGCGCAGGCGGTCGGGTCCTTGGTCACCAAGTACCCGTAGACCCACCCTTCGGCGGCCAGAGACCGGACGAAAACCCAATCGTCCCGGCTTCGGACGAACTGGACCGGCGCGCACTTGTCGAGGGGGCGAACCGCCGGAGCGAGGAACGAGGTCCCGGCGCGCAGAGCGGATTTCTCGACCAGATAGAGCGTGGGACCAGGCCCGCCCTCGACGACGGGCGAAGCGTCGGCAGCCGACGCGGCGGCGGCGACCTTTGTGTCTTGGACTTTCGTATCCGGGACTTTTGTATCCGGGACTTTCGTATCCGGGGCCTTCGCTTCCTTGGTTTTCGGCATTTTCGGTTTGGCGGGCGCTTCGGCCACGCGCGCGGGAACCTCGGGCGCGGGTGGCGGTTCCCTCACCCCCCCGCTGGCGCGGGTCCCTCCCTCTCCCGCGAGAGCGGGAGAGGGTTGGGGTGAGGGCTTCGCGGTTTCTTTCGCCGCTTCCTGGGGTGCTTCGAGTTCGGGCGCGCGCTCGCCGCGCTGGGTGGGCGTCACCGGCGTCACCGGCACCGCCGGCGGCGGCGCGGGCTGGGCGGGCGGGGCGGACGGAGAAACCACGGCTTCGATGCCGAGCCGGCCCATGGCCGAGAGCAGCTTGAACACGGCGATCGCCATGTCGGTTTCGGCGGACGCCGCGTCGGACGACGCGTTGATGAG
>VGZQ01000086.1 GCA_016872535.1 Rhodospirillales bacterium
CTCCCGCCATGGCCTCGAACCTGGCCGCCGAAGTGAAAGCCGAAGCGGTCATGGCCGATGAAGCGGCCGAACTGGTTCCGCCGCCGGCCTGCGAATCGGTCGAGGCCCTCGCCGAGGCCGTTCTGCAGGCCGCCGAAAATTCCGCCGCCGCGAGCGAATCCTCAGGGCCAAACATTAGCGCCGCCGTCGCCAAGGCCGCCGCTCCGGCTCCGGCCGAAGCCGCGCCCGCCCCGGCGCCCGCCGCCGTTTCCGTGGCGCCTCCGATGCCGGCCGCCCCGCCGCGCCGGCCGGTGTTGCGCGATCTTCCGCGTCCCGCCGCCATGCCGCAGATGGGGGCGCTCGATGCCTTCATTCCAAGCGCTCCGGCCGGTGAAACCAAGCGTGAAGCGCCGGTCGCACCTGCTGCCGCTCCGGCCGCCCGCGAATCGGCGGTCGCGCCGATAGGCGCGCCAGTGAACAAGGTTTCGCCCATGAGCGCCGCCGCCCGGCGGGCGTTTCCGTCGCTGTTCGATCGGATCACCAGCCGCCAACCTCCGGCCAAATCCAAGGAAGCCGCCCAAATGACCGCTCCATCGCCCGCCCAGTCGTCCGCCAAACCGGTGGAGGCCGGGTCGGCCGCCGCCCACGCGCTCAAGGCCGAGCCCCAGGACCGGATCAATACATCGGGACCGGAGGACGATCTGCTCGACATCCCCGCGTTCCTGCGTCGTCAGGCGAACTGAACGGTGTGGTTAAGGGCTTGTAAAAGCGTAACAATAGGAAACAATCTGTGACTTGAGGGCCTTCGGGGCGACTGGTACAGAACCCCCGAAGGCCCTTGGTTTGTCTGGGAAATTCGCGCGCGCCGTGACCGTTTTCGCCGTCCCCGCCACCCATCCGCTATCCGAGCGCGCGCCCGCCGAGAGCGCGGCCGTGCGTCGCCAAGGCTTCGTTCCGCAGCAGACGCTCGCGTCCGCGGTCGAGTGCGTCGGCGTCGGTCTCCATTCCGGCATGAGCGTGACCATGACGATCCATCCGGCCGGCCCGGATCACGGCATCGTCTTCCGCCGCCTCGACGTCGAGGGCGACGCGCGCGACATCCCCGCGCGCTTCGACCGCGTCGTCGACACGCGCATGTGCACCGTGCTCGGCAACCAGGTCGGCGTCACCGTCGGCACGGTCGAGCACCTGATGGCCGCGTTCGCCGGTCTCGGCGTCGACAACGCGCGGGTCGATCTCGACGGCCCCGAAGTGCCGATCATGGACGGCAGTTCCGCGCCGTTCGTGTTCCTGATCGAATGCACCGGCCTCGAGGAACAGGCCGCGCCGCGCCGGGTCGTGCGCGTGCTCAAGGAAGTGTCGCTCGCCGACGGGCCGGCGACGGCCTCGCTCGCGCCGGGGCGCTGCCTGACCCTCGATTGCGAGATTGATTTCACGAGCGCCGCGATCGCGCGTCAGGCGCTCGCTCTGCCGCTGGTCAACGGCGCCTTCCGCAAGGAGCTGTCGAGGGCCCGCACCTTCGGCTTCCTCGAGGACGTGGAAAAACTCCGCGCCGCCGGGCTTGCCCGCGGCGGTTCGCTCGAAAACGCCATCGTGGTCGACGCCGGCCGGGTGCTGAACGAGGAAGGCTTGCGCTACGAGGACGAGTTCGTGCGCCACAAGGCGCTCGACGCGCTCGGCGATCTCTATCTCGCCGGCGGCATGGTGATCGGCGCCTTCCGGGGCGTCCGCTCCGGCCACGGCGCCAACAACCGCCTGTTGCGCGCGCTCTTCGCCGATCCGAGCGCGTGGCGAATCGACGACCTGACCATCGCCGAATCGGAAGCCGCCGAACGCGACTTTCACGCCAGGCCCGGCCTCGCCGCCGAATAACGCTCCCCCCTCGCGCCGGGCATGGTATTATGGGCGCCCCGGGCGCGGCCGCCCGGCCGGTTTCGTTCGTCCATTTTGAGCCCATGTACCGAACGCTCGTTCTAACCCTCCCGTTGGCCTTTTCGCTGCTCGCCGCCTGCGCCGAGAAGGAGAAGTACGTCGAGCGCCCCGTCGACCAGCTCTACAACGAGGGCATGGCGCAGATGCAGCGCGAGTTCTACCGCGACGCTGCCAGGGCTTTCGAGGAGGTCGAGCGCCAGCACCCCTATTCGGTCTGGGCGACCAAGGCGCAGCTGATGGCCGCCTACGCCCACTACCAGAACAACCGCTACGACGACGCCGTGGTCGCGCTCGAACGGTTCATTTCGTTGCACCCGAGCAATCCCGACATCGCCTATGCGTACTATCTCAAGGCGCTCTGCTACTACGAGCAGATCTCGGACGTGGAGCGCGACCAGCGCATGACCGACCTCGCGCTCAGCACCCTGAAGGAGATCGTCGCCCGTTTCCCCGAGACCCGCTACGCGCGCGACGCCAAGGTCAAGATCGACCTCACCATCGACCATCTCGCCGGCAAGGAGATGGAAGTCGGCCGCTACTACCTGAAGCGCGGCAACTATCTTGCCGCCATCAACCGCTTCAAGGTGGTGGTCGACAAGTTCCAGACCACCACGCACGTCCCCGAGGCGCTGCACCGCCTGTCGGAAGCCTACACCGCCTTGGGCCTGTACGACGAGGCGCGCCGCACCGCCGCCGTTCTCGGCCACAACTTCCCGGGCAACGACTGGTACATGGACTCCTACGAGATGATCGAGGAGAAGCCGGTCCGCCCGCGCAAGGTCGAAAAAGTTTGGTACAAGCCCTGGGCCGACTCCGCGCCGGCGCCCAGGGTCGAACCGATTCCCGACAAAAAGGCCGAGAAGCCCTGGTACAAGATCTGGTGAGCCAACCGGCGCCAGGTTCGCGACAAGCACGGACATGCTCGGCACACTCGCGATCCGCGACGTCGTTTTGATCGAGGCGCTCGACCTCGAATTCCGCCCCGGCTTCACCGCCCTTACCGGCGAAACCGGCGCCGGGAAATCCATCCTGCTCGACGCCCTCGGGCTCGCGCTCGGGCTTCGCGCCGAAGCCCGCTTGGTGCGCGCGGGCTCCCGCCAAGCTTCGGTCGCGGCCGAGTTCCGGCTCGCGCCCGATCATCCGGCGTTCGCGTTGTTGGCCGAACACGGGATCGAGGGGGCGGGCGACGGCGCGCTTATCCTGCGCCGCGTCCTCGGCGCGGACGGCCGCTCGCGCGCCTTCGTCAACGATCAGCCGGTCGGCGTCGCGCTCTTGCGCCAGGTGGGCGAGACGCTGGTCGAAATTCACGGCCAGTTCGAATCCCAGCGCCTGATCGACGCGGCGTCGCACCGGGCGCTGCTCGATGCGTTCGCGGGGCTCGGGCCGGACGCGGCGCGCGTGGCGGCCGCCTGGCACGCTTGGCGCGAAGCCGAAGCCAAAGCCCGCGCCGCCGCCGAAAACCTGGAGAAGGCCCGGCGCGAGGAGGACTATCTGCGCCACGCGGCGGAGGAGCTGTCCCGTCTCGGCCCCAAGCCGGGCGAGGAAGCGGATCTCGCCTCCGCCCGCGCCCTGCAGCAGAACGCGGGCAAGCTCGGCGACGCGTTGCGCGGGGCCGCCGCCGACCTCGACGCCGGCAAGGGGGTGGAAGGCGCGCTCGCTTCCGCGCAGCGCCAGCTGGAACGGGTCGCGGGCCAGGCCGGCGGCAGGTTGGATGCCGCGCTCGCGGCGCTCGCCCGCGCGGCCGCGGAAGCCGCCGAGGCGCGCGCCCAACTGGAACGCGCCGGCGCCGGGATCGAGATCGACCCCCGCGAGCTGGAAGCGGCGGAAGAACGCCTGTTCGCGCTCCGCGCCGCCGCGCGCAAACACGGGGTCGAAGCCGATCGCTTGTCCGACGTGCTGCAAAAGCTGCAAGCGGACCTGGCCGCCATCGAGGACGGCGGCGAGGCGGCGAAGAAGCTCGCGCGCGAGGCCGAGGCCGCGCGCCGCACCTTCGTCGCCCGCGCCGGCGAACTCTCGCAAAAGCGCCGCGCCGGGGCGGAAGCGCTCAGCCGCGCGGTGACGGCGGAAATGGCGCCCTTGAAGCTCGGCAAGGCCGGCTTTCGCGCCCGCGTCGAGGCGGCCGCGGAAACCGACTGGGGCCCGGCCGGTTGCGACAAGGTGCTGTTCGAGGCGGAAACCAATCCCGGCCAGCCGCCGGGGCCGCTCAACAAGATCGCCTCGGGCGGCGAACTGGCGCGTTTCATGCTGGCGTTGAAGGCGGTGCTGGCCGGCGCCGATCCGGTGCCGGTGCTGGTGTTCGACGAAGTGGACGCGGGCGTGGGCGGGGCGGTCGCGGCCGCGGTGGGCGAGCGCCTCGCCGGGCTCGCGCGCGCGGCGCAGGTGCTGGTGGTGACGCACTCGCCCCAGGTGGCGGCGCGCGGCGACGCCCACGTGCGGGTCGCCAAGCGCACCGCCAAGGGCACCACCACCACCTCCGCCGAGTCGCTCGACGACACGGCGCGGATCGAGGAAATCGCCCGCATGCTGGCCGGCGCGCGTGTCACCGACGAGGCCCGCGCCGCGGCGCGAAGCCTGCTCGGGTTCGATGGGGAACGGAGCGGCAAGCCGCGCAAGCTCAAGGCCGCGCCGTGAGCCGGAAAGCGAAAGATCCGGAAAAACCGGTCGCGGAACTGACGCCGCTCGAAGCCGCCGCCGAACTCGCCCACTTGGCCTCCGAAATCGCCAAGCACGACAAGGCGTACTATCAGAAAGACGCGCCGGTCGTTTCGGACGCGGCCTACGACGCGCTCAGGGCCCGCAACGCGGCGATCGAGGCGAAATTCCCAAGTCTGATCCGCGCCGACAGCCCGTCCTTGCGGGTCGGGGCCGCGCCGGCGGCGGGCTTCAAGAAGATCCGCCACGCCCGGCCGATGCTCTCGCTCGGCAACGCGTTTTCGGACGAGGACGTGGCCGACTTTCTCGATTCCATCCGGCGGTTCCTGAAGCTGGATGCCGATGCCGACGTGGAACTGATGGCCGAGCCCAAGATCGACGGGCTTTCGGTGTCGCTGCGTTACGAAGGGGGCCGGTTCGTTTCCGGCGCGACGCGCGGCGACGGCACCGAAGGCGAAGACATCACCCGCAATCTCGCCACGCTCGCGACCGTGCCGCGCGAACTCAAGGGCCGTGCGCCTTCCTTGATCGAAGTGCGAGGCGAAGTGTATATGAAAAAATCCGACTTCTTCGCCTTGAACGAGCGCCAGAAGGAGGCGGGCGACAAGGTCTTCGCCAATCCGCGCAACGCGGCGGCCGGCTCGGTGCGTCAGCTCGACGCCGGGGTGACGGCGCGACGGCCGCTTTCCTTCTTCGCCTATGCCTGGGGCGAAGTCAGCGGCGCGGACGCCGACGGCTACGGCGGCGAGGCGGCGTGGAAAACCCAAGGGGAATTCTACGAACGGCTCGAATCCTGGGGCTTTCCCGTCAACCCGTTGGCGAAAAAATGCGCGCGGCGCGACGACGCGCTGAAATATTGGCGCGAGATCGAGAGGCGTCGCGCGAAGCTCGATTACGAAATCGACGGCGTCGTCTACAAGGTGAACCGCATCGACTGGCAGCGGCGGCTCGGCTTCGTCAGCCGCGCGCCGCGCTGGGCCATCGCGCACAAGTTCCCGGCCGAGCGGGCGACGACGGTCGTGCGCGAGATCAAGGTTCAGGTCGGGCGCACCGGCGTGCTCACCCCGGTCGCGGAACTGGAGCCGGTCGGCGTCGGCGGCGTCACTGTCGGGCGCGCGACGCTGCACAACGAGGATTACATCCGGGAAAAGGACGTGCGGGTCGGCGACACGGTCGTCATCCAGCGCGCGGGCGACGTCATCCCGCAGGTGCTGGAGGTAGTGACTTCGAGGCGCCCGAAATCGGCGAAGGTCTTCCATTTCCCCGAACGTTGCCCGGAATGCGGCGCCCACGTGGCGCGGGAGGAAGGGGAGGCCGCCCGGCGCTGCACCGGCGGCCTGGTGTGTCCGGCGCAGGCGGTGGAACGGCTCCGCCATTTCGTCACCCGCGACGCCTTCGACATCGAGGGTCTCGGCGAAAAGCACATCGAGGCGTTCTGGAAAGAACGCCTGATCGAAACCCCGGCGGATCTTTTCCGCTTGCACCGGCGGGAGAAGGAGATCGCCGCGCGCGAGGGCTGGGGCGAAAAATCGGCGGCGAATTTGATGGCGGCGATCGAGGTGCGGCGGACGATTTCGCTCGCGCGCTTCATCTACGCCCTCGGCATTCCCCAGGTCGGCCAGGCGACGGCGCGGCTGCTCGCCAAGCACTACGGCTCTCTTCAGGCGTGGCGGCGGGCGATGGAAGCGGCAAGCGATCCGGAATCGGACGCCTACCGCGACTTGACCGCCATCGAGGGCATCGGGCCGTCGCTCGCGGCCGACCTGATCGAATTCGCGGCGGAAAGGAAGAACCGCGCGGCGCTCGACGAGCTGGCTCGCGAAGTGACGGTCGAGGATTTCGTCGCGCCCAAAATTTCGGCGAAATCGCCGCTCGCGGGCAAGACGGTGGTCTTCACCGGAACGCTTTCGAGCATGAGCCGGGGCGAAGCCAAGGCCCGCGCCGAGGCGCTGGGGGCCAAAGTGGCGGGTTCGGTTTCGGCGAAAACCGACCTAGTGGTGGTGGGCGCGGACGCGGGCTCAAAGGCCAAGAAAGCGCGCGAACTCGGCGTCAAGACCATCGACGAGGACGAGTGGGGGAGGGTGGCGGGGAACCAAGGGATATCCCATTGACATATCCCTCCGTTGAACGCAGAATTTAGGTATATCCCTGAAACATATACCGGGGTCGTCCGATGACCAAACCCAACGCCCATTCGACTGTCTTCACCACCAACAAGAGCCAGGCCGTGCGTTTACCGAAAGCCGTGGCGCTGCCGAACTCGGTCAAGCGGGTGGAAATCGTCAAGGTCGGCCAAGCGCGGCTGATCGTACCCGCCGGCATGTCCTGGGACACGTTTTTCGATGGCGCGAAAGTTTCCGACGACTTCATGACGTCGCGCGCGCAACCGGCCGCGCAGGCACGGGAAGATCTATAGTGCTCCGCTACCTGCTCGACACCGATATCTGCATCTTCACGATCAAGAACCGGCCGCCCGCGTTGCGTGAGGTGTTCAACGAGCGTGCTGCTCATCTCGGCATCTCGTCGGTCACCCTTGCCGAACTCTTGTACGGCGCGGAGAAATCCGCCCGGCCCGCGGCCAATCTCGGCGTCGTGGAGAGTTTCGCCGCCCGGCTGACCGTGCTGCCGTTCGACGACCGAGCCGCCTTGCACTACGGGCAGATACGCGCCGACTTGGAGCGCAAGGGTACCCCGATCGGTCCCTACGATCTGATGATCGCCGGCCACGCCCGGAGCGAGGCCCTGGTTCTTGTTACCGCCAATATCCGCGAGTTCCGTCGCGTTTCCGGTCTGCGCGTCGAAAACTGGCTGGCGCCCACCGGGCCTTCCGGTTGATCGCGCGCGAACTCGGCGTCAAGACCATCGACGAGGACGAGTGGGAGAGGATGAGTGGCTAGGCGAAAAGGGTATAAACACGTTGCTTAGTGAGGAACGACTAAAACAATTACTTCGAATCTGTCCGTTTTCCGGCTTAAGTCCCCTTCAAGGCCTGCGGGATTACGAATAAAGTTTTCTGGATCGTAAACAAAACAGATCAAAATTTTGCAGTCAGGGTGTGCTTGATAGCGTTCAATATCAATTATGAGCTGTTCGCCGATCTGTTTGTCTCGCAATGAAGCGGTAGCAAATTTAGTTTCGATAACAACTTTTTCATCTTTTAAGAGAAAATCCAAACGGGACGATGCCCCGGCATAACTCGGGGATACTTCCTCGGCACGGACGTCGAAAAACAGTCCACGCAAAATCGCGTGCAATAAATATTGGATATCATACTCGTCGTGGATTTCGATAGCGGGTCGATCGGCATGTCGTTTTTTTAACTGCCTAACGACAATATCAAAACGCCTCAATATCTGACGCAATGCATCCAAAAAATCCGGTTTTCCTGCGCTAATTGGTTTTTCAATTGGCTTAAGCCATGAAATGGCCTCGAATTCGTCATATAGCGCTTTTCGCAAATTGCTAAAACCGTATTGGTGAAATGAAGTTGATTCACAAGACAATGAAACTTTTGAGCCATAGCTAATTTCGATTAAGGCGGCAATTTGATAAGTCCCTTCATATCGTGACGCCGAAATCGTCGCGTATTTCCAATGCTTCTTGTCGATACTTTTTATATAAGCATCCCACCCCTTCGCCTGACTAACGCGAAGAACCATGTCTATTATCTCTTCAAGGCGCCCCATTTGTGACTTAGTCGATTTGCCTTCTTCTGTCTTTTGGGGATCATGAAGGTGACAATAACCAGAAGTCCCTGCTTTCAATCGGCAAGGTTGTCCAGTTTCTGTTTTTGCTTTGCAATATTGGTTAGATGGTTCTGACATAAAACAAATCCGATAAAAGTTACGATCGGCCCGTTCTTTGTGGTTCACATACCCGCACCGACGTAACTCAAATTTCGTACTCCTTTGCCGAATAGCGCACAACTACCCATCCGCCCACGCACAAAACCGGCGCGGGAGGCTTCCGCCCGCCGCGCCCGGTATCGAGTGCCCCCTGGGAAACTTGGGAGCGTTGGTTTGAGAGCCGCCCGTTCACCGGGCGGTCGTTCGATTATCTTTTGCGCCCCAGGCGGGGCGCTTCCTTCGGAGCGCGCGGGGATTCGCCCGCGCGCATTTTCACCCATCTTCCCTAATGCACCCGCAGCCGTTCCGGCAATTCCCGGATCGCCCGGTCGATAAGCGCATCGTCCTTGGCCGGCGTCAGGCGCGCCGCCAGCAGTTCGCGCGTCGCCGCGACGGCGAGGTCGACGGCGCGCGCGCGCACCACCGCCATCGCCTGTTCCTCGGCGCGGCGGATGCGCTCCAGCGCCGATTTTTCGCGCCGCTTGAGGGCGGCTTCGAGCTTGGCCTTGCCCTCGGCGGTCATGCGGTTCGCTTCCTCGCGCGCGTGGCGGACGATGGATTCGGCCTCGATCGACACCTCGCGCTGCTTCCGCTGATATTGGGCGAGCAGTTCCTGCGCCTCGACGCGCAGTTTCTCCGCCTCGTCCATCTCGGCCTTGATCTTGGCGGCGCGGTCGTCGAGCGCCTTGGGTACCGCCTTGGCGATCGGCCGCCAGACCAGAGCAACGAAGATCAGGAGCGATATCGCCACCCAAAACGTCGGATCGGTGAGAAACGCCATGGCCGATGCTTCCTTCAATTCCCGCTCTTGAGCACGGCGGCGACGGCCTTGTCGGCCTCGGCCCGCTCCAGTCGCTCGCCGATCAGGCGCTGGGCCGCGTCGGCGGCGGCCTCGGCGGCGGCCTCGCGCACGCCCCCCATGGCGGCCTCCAGCGCGCGGGCGATGCCGGCCTCGCTCTCCGCCACCCGGAGGGCGAGCCTCTTGGCCAGTTCCGCTTCCTCGCGCGCCGCGGTTTCGGCGATGTGCCGGCCGGCCTCGGCGATCAGGCCGCGGGCCTGCTCGCGCGCCTCGCCCACCGCCTTTTCGTAAACCGCGAGCGCCGTGGCCGCGTCCTTCTTCAGGGTTTCGGCCTTCTCCAGGTTGGTTTCGATCCGCCGCCGCCGCGTGTCCAGAACGTCGGCGATGCGCGGCACCACCACGCGCGCCATGACGAAGTAGAGCGCGACGAAGGTGACCGCGAGCCAGAAGATCTGGGAGGCGAACGAACTGGGGTCGAACTGCGGCATATCAGCCGAACAGGATCACGAGTGCGATCACCAGCGCGAACAGCGCGATCGCTTCCACCAGCGCGAAGCCGAGCATGGTCATGGGGAAGACCGCGCCCTGGGCCGACGGGTTGCGCCCGACCGCCTGGATGAAGGCGGCGAAGATGTTGCCGATGCCGATACCGGACCCGATCACGCCGATGACGGCGAGGCCGGCACCGAGGAGTTTGGCGGCTTGGAGTTCCATGAGGTCGATCCTTTCCGAGGTTGTTCAGTGCAGATGCAAGGCGTCGTTGATGTAAAGACAGGTGAGGATCGTGAACACGAACGCCTGCAGGAACGCGATCACGAATTCGAGCCCGGTCAGCGCGACGACGAAGGCGAGCGGCACGACGCCGAACACGCCGAGCGAGACGATGAACCCGGCGAACACCTTGAGCAGCGTGTGGCCGGCGAGCATGTTGGCGAACAGCCGCACCGACA
This sequence comes from Rhodospirillales bacterium, assembly GCA_016872535.1. Classification (NCBI taxonomy): domain Bacteria; kingdom Pseudomonadati; phylum Pseudomonadota; class Alphaproteobacteria; order Rhodospirillales; species Rhodospirillales bacterium. The sequence goes on from VGZQ01000086.1 coordinate 10,158, forward strand.
GGCTGATCGGGCGGGAGAGATAGGAAATGACCTCGATCACGATCAGCAGCGGCGCGATGAACAAGGGCGCGCCCGGCGGCAGGAAGAACGAGAAGAAATGGAAACCGTGCTTGACGAAGCCGAGGATGGTGACGCCGATGAAGATGACGATCGCCATCGCGAAGGTGACCGCGATGTGGCTGGTGAAGGTGAAGCTGTAGGGCATCATCCCCCACATGTTGCCGAACAGCACGAACATGAAGATGGTGAAGATGAGCGCGAAGTAGGGCCGCCCCTCGGGCCCGATGGTGTCGCGGATCAGGTTGCCGATGAAGCCGTAGGAAAGCTCGACCATCGATTGCCAGCGTCCCGGCACCAGCGCGCGGCCCCGCATGCCGAGGGTCAGGAACGCGACCACGGTCATCAGGGTGAGCGTCATGAACAGGGCGGAATTGGTGAAGGACAAGTCGACGCCGCCGACGTGGATCGGGATCAGCGGCTTGATTTCGAACTGGGAGAGGGGACCTGCCTGCGCCACGTCGAAGGTTCCTATGTCTTGTCCTTGTCTTTGCCGCGAAAGCCGGGCCCCTGGGCGAACCCCTGCGCCAGCTTGTAGACGTTCAGCATCCCCGCGAGACCGCCCAGGAACACGAACACGATCAGTCCCCAGGGGTCGGTATCCAGCCACGCATCGATCAGCCATCCGATCGCGACCCCGACCGCGATCGCCGCCACCAGTTCCACGCTCACCCGGAGCGCGATGCCGAGCGCCGACTGGGGCGGTTCCCCGCCCGGCCCGAAACCGGGGCCGCCCGGCCGCGCGCCGAGGGATTCGCCCTCGCGCGCCTTGGCGAGGCGCGCTTCGAGATCGCGGAGCGCTTGCGGGTCCTTATCCTCGCCCATCAGGCGCTACTCCGACGCGGAACAGGCGCGGAAAGTAGGCTTCGCCCCGAGGCCCTGTCAAGGCGCAAGGACCCGGGCCGAAGGGTCTGACTTCGCTGGCGGAATTCCTGTTTTTACCCGCGCGCGGCGCCGACGAATTTCAGGCCGCGAGGACAGAGTCGCGCAATTCCTCGGCCTTCTGCAGGTCGACCGAAACCAGCTGGGATACGCCGCGTTCCTGCATGGTCACCCCGAACAGGCGGTCCATGCGCGCCATGGTCATGCGGTGGTGGGTGACCACCAGGAAGCGGGTGCCGCCCGCCTTCGCGATTTCCTCCAAGAGCGTGCAGAAGCGGTCGACGTTGGCGTCGTCGAGCGGCGCGTCCACTTCGTCCAGCACGCAGATCGGCGCCGGATTGGTGAGGAAGACGCCGAACAGCAGCGCCAGCGCGGTCAGTGCCTGCTCGCCGCCCGACAGCAGCGACAGCGTCTGGAGGCGCTTGCCGGGCGGGCTCGCCATCACCTCGAGGCCGGCTTCGAGCGGATCGTCCGATTCGACCAGGGCGAGATGCGCGCGCCCGCCGCCGAACAGACGGGTGAACAGGTCCTGGAAATGCTTGTCGACCTCGGCGAAGGATTTGAGCAGGCGCTCGCGCCCCTCGCGGTTCAGTTCCTGGATGCCCTTGCGCAGCTTCTCGATCGCCGCGATCAGGTCGGCGCGCTCGGCCTGCATGGTTTCGATCTGGCGGGTCAGATCCTCGGCTTCCTGCTCGGCGCGCAGGTTGACCGGGCCCATGGTCTCGCGCTCGCGCTGGAGCCGCTCCATCTTCTTCTCGACTTCGGCGATCTCGGGCAGCTCGTCGCCCTCGGCGATGCCGGCGATCTCGGCGAGGCGCTCGGGCGGCGCGTCGAGCCGCTCGGCGACGCGCTCGACCAGGGCGCGGGCGGACACCTTGGCCTGTTCGAGTAGGCCCTCGGCGCGGATGCGCTCCTCGCGGCCCTCGGCCAGGTGCGCCTCGGCGGCGCGCAGCGCCTTGTCCGCAAGGCCAAGCGCGT
>VGZQ01000087.1 GCA_016872535.1 Rhodospirillales bacterium
CGCCGGATGGCTTCGCGCCCCGCCCGCTCGCCGCCGACACCGAAACCGTGATACAAACCGAAACGTTCACCCTCTGAGTGGACCTAATCCAGGGGAAAGGTCAAAATCACGCGAGCGGCCATGCGATATAAGAAAGACCACAAAAAGGAGACTCACGCGCGGATCGTCTCCATGGCCAACCGGCGTTTCCGTGAACGTGGTTTTTCCAAGACCGCCATCCCCAAGGTCATGGGCGACGCGGGCCTGACCCACGGCGGCTTTTACGCCCACTTTGCCTCGAAAAACGCGTTGATCGGCGAATCGATAGAGCAGGCCTTTCGCGACAGCATCGCGATGTTGTTCGCCAAGCTCGACGGCCTTGATCTCGGAACGCAGTGGGCAAAGATCGTTCACCGTTATTTACACGAGCGCCATCGCGACTCCCTGGCCGAAGGTTGTCTTATGCCGGCGCTCTCCGGCGAAGTCGCGCGCATGAACCCAGACCAACGACGGCTCTATGAAGAAGGGTTGAAGGCGTTTGTCGCGGTTCTGGAACGCTATGTTCCCGGGGTTGACGGAGAACCCCGGGAAAAGCGCGCGATCGCGCTTCTTGCGTCGCTCGTGGGCGGCGTTCTCTTATCCCGGGCGGTGGTGGATAAAGCATATTCGGATCGGATACTCGAAGCCTGCCGCACGTTCGCTCTCGCCGAAACCCACTCGACACCCCCAAATCCGGCCTGAACCTATCTGAAATTCCGGAAAAGCTCCTTACGGACGGTCGCCCGCGCGCTATATCTTAACCCATGTCCGCGACCGAAACCGCCCCCGGGGCGCCGGCCACCCTCGTCGGCCTCTCGCGCGAGGAATTGCGCGAAGCGCTCGCGCGCCTGGGCGAGCCCGCGTTCCGCGCCGACCAACTCTGGCATTGGATCTACCATCGCGGCGCGACCGATTTCGCGCGCATGACCACGCTCGCCAAGAGCTTGCGCGAAAAACTCGCCGCGACCCACCGCGTCGGCCGGCCGGAGGTGGCGCGCGATCTGCGCTCGGCGGACCATACGCGCAAGTGGCTGCTCCGGTTCGAGGACGGCAACGAGGCCGAGACGGTGCTGATCCCGGAAGACGACCGCGGCGCGCTCTGCGTCTCGTCACAGGTCGGCTGCACGCTAAGCTGTTCCTTCTGCCATACCGGCACGCAAAAACTGGTGCGCAACCTGACCGCGGCGGAAATCGTCGGCCAGGTGCTTGTCGCGCGCGATCGCATCGGCGAATGGCCCGCGCCCCGAGAGGGGCGCCTCTTGTCCAACATCGTCCTGATGGGTATGGGCGAGCCGCTGTTCAACTACGACAACGTGGCGAAGGCCCTGAAGATCGTCATGGACGGCGAGGGTATCGCCATCTCCAAGCGCCGGATCACGCTCTCGACCGCTGGGGTCGCGCCGACCATCGGCCGGGTCTGGCGCGAGCTCGGCGTCAAGCTCGCGGTCAGCCTGCACGCGGCCCGCGACGAATTGCGCGACGAATTGGTGCCGATCAACCGCAAATACCCGTTGAAGGAATTGTTCAGGGCGCTTCGGGAGTATCCGGCCGACAATGCGCGGCGCATCACCTTCGAATACGTGATGCTGAAGGGCGTCAACGATTCGGCCGCCGACGCGAAGGAATTGATCCGGCTGGTGCGCGGCCTGCCCGCCAAGTTCAACTTGATTCCGTTCAACCTGTGGCCGGGCGCTCGTTACGAATGTTCCGACGCCGCCGTCATGACCCGCTTCGCCGGGCTGCTCAACCAAGCCGGCTATTCGGCGCCGATCCGGGAACCCCGCGGGCGCGACATCCTCGCGGCTTGCGGCCAGCTGCGTTCCGACAGTATCCGGGCGCGACGCCCGCGCAGCGAGCCGACCATCGCGGCCAATCCTTGACAGCGGCCGCTTGACTGTGGTCAAACGAACGCGCGCCGGGGCGTTCTACTCTCGGCGCCTTGATTTTCCAGAGGTATCCTTATGGTCGAGTTCCGTAGTCTTACTTTCGCCGCCGCCCTTACCCTCGCGCCCGTCTTCGCTTTTGCTCAATCCGGGCCGTCCGTCACGATCGAGAATCCTTTCGCCCGTCCTTCCGCCGGCACCGCTGGGGCAGGCGCGGCGTACATGACCATTCGCAACTCGGGCACCGCCGACCGGCTGTTGTCGGTCTCGACGACCGTCGCCAGCCGGGCCGAACTGAACGACCACATCCGCGAAGGCGACGTGATGAAGATGCGGGAGATCGATTCGATCCCGGTTCCGGCCCAGGGCGCGGCCGAACTGAAGCCTGGCGGCCTGCACGTGATGCTGATGGGTCTCGCCCAACCGCTCAAGGTGGGCGACACTTTCGCGCTCACGCTCACGTTCGAGAAGGCCGGGGCGGTAGCGGTTCAGGTACCGGTTCGCGAAATGGGCGCGGGCGCGCCCAAACAGCACGGCATGCCGAAGCACTGAGAACGTTTCCGTCTCTCACCACCCGCGGCAGCGGTCCCAGGTCGCAACCACCTCGGTGCCGCCGTCGAGGACGTGATAAGCGTCGAAGCACGCCGCCGTGATGCAGGCGTGATTGGGATAAACGCGCACCTTGCCGCCGATCGGGAGCAAGTCGAACGGCAACGGGGACCGCGCGCTCGCCCGGCCGTGTTCCTGGCTGACGCCGACGACGGTGACGCCGTCCAAGGTCCGCCCCGCGAGATCGGCCACGCGCCCGAGGCCGCAATCGCCGCCCGCGAGCCGCTCGGTCGAGCGGTCCTTGGACAGCGCCAGCGCGCCCGCGTCCAGGATCGCCGCGTTGTCCTTCCGCCGGTGTCCGATTACGCTCGCCAGGACCGACACCGCGATGTCGTCCGCGCCGCACGATCCGATGCCGGCCTGGAACAGATCGCCGAACATGTAGACTCCGGGACGCATTTCGGTCGCGCCCCTCAGGTCGCGCGCATGAATCGCCGTCGGGGTCGAGCCGACGCTGACGATGTCGCAGGCGAATCCGGCTGCGCGCAGGCGTTCGGCCGCAAGGGCGGCGCCGGCGCGCTCGCCCTCGGCGATGCGGGCCATGGCGGCGGGATCGCGCGCGTCGTAGGACTGGCCGGCGTGGGTCATGACGCCGACGACGCGCGAGCGGCCGGTGGATTCGATCGCGCGCGCGACCTCGATCAACTCCGGATCGGCGGGATCGAGGCCGAGGCGGCCGTCGCCGGTATCGATTTCGATCAAGGCCCGGTGGCAGGCCGGATGTCCGGCAATAGCGCGCGCGGCTGTCAGGTTATCGGTCACGAATTTGATATCGGCGCCGCGCTTGACCAACTCCGCGATCTCGTCGAGCTTGGCGGGCGCCAGGCCGACCGCGTATAAAATGTCGCGTACCCCGTGATCGAGGAAGTAGGAAGCTTCCGCCAGCGTCGACACCGCGATGCCCGACGCGCCGCCGTCGAGCGCAAGACGGGCGACGGCCGCCGATTTCGCCGTCTTCATGTGCGGGCGCAATTTCACGCCGAGCGCGCGGGCGCGCTCCGTCATGCGCGCGAGATTGGCGAGCAGCTTCGGACGCTCCAGCAGCAATGCGGGCGTTTTGAGGTCCCGAATGTCCATTGCGCCCGGAATTCTAGAAAACAAGGAGCTTCCCGCAAGGGGAATTGCGGGTTGCGCCCGCGCGCCGCGGGCGTTCTAATCGGTCGGATGGACGCGCAGGGTGATCCGATATTTGAAATCGTCGAAACCGGCGCAATCGCCGACGATTTCGCGCGCGCAGTCGCCCTCGGGCTCGCGCGTGAGCCAAAATCGATCCCCGCCAAGTATTTCTACGACGCCCAAGGGGCCCGTCTGTTCGAGGCGATCTGCGATCTGCCCGAGTATTACCTGACCCGGGTCGAACTCGGGATTTTGAAAGAACGCGCGGCGGATGCGGCGCGGCTTGCCGGCGCGGGATGCCATCTGATTGAATTCGGCGCGGGCGCGAGCGTCAAGATGGGACTGATCCTAAACGCGCTCGCCGCGCCCCGCTCTTACATCGCCGTCGATATCTCGCGCGACTTTCTGCTCGCGGGCGCGCGCGCGGCGGCCAAGGCGCATCCGGGCGTTCGCGTCGTCGCCGTGCACGGCGATTACACGGGCCATGAGCCGCTCTCCCTGCCCGATCTCGGTCCGGGCCGGCGGCTCGGGTTCTTCCCCGGTTCGACCATCGGCAACCTGACGCCCGAGGAAAGCGTCGTGTTTCTCAAGCGCGCCCGGGCGCTGCTCGCGGACGGGGATTTGATCGTCGGCGTCGACACCAAGAAAGACAAAAAAATCCTCAATGCGGCCTACGACGACGCGCAAGGGGTGACGGCGGCGTTCAACTTCAACCTGCTTCGGCGCGCCAACACCGAACTCGGCGCCGACTTCGATCTCGCGGCTTTTCGCCACGTCGCGTTCTACGACGAAGCCAAGGGCCGGATCGAAATGCATCTGGAAAGCCTGAAGGCGCAAAAAGCGTCGATCGGCGGCCGCGAATACGATTTTCGCGCGGGCGAACGGATCCTGACCGAGATTTCCTGCAAATACGCGATCGCCGAATTCCAGGACGTCGCGCGCAGGGCCGGTTTCGCGCCGCTCGCCGCCTGGACCGACGGCGAGGCGCGCTTTTCGGTCCACTATCTGCGCGGCTCGGGCGAATCTTAAAAGACAAGCACCTTGTCGACGGCGAGCGTCGCGGCGGCGAGCTCCTTCATGGTGCTGCGTCGCGCGCCGTCCATCAGTTCGGAGTCGGCGAGACCGCGGGCGTCCATGCAGGTTCCGCACAACAATACTTCGCCGCCGGCGACGATAACTTGTTTCAGCATCTTCTCGACGGTGTAATAACCCGCCGGCACTTTCTGGTTCCTGTGGCCGCCGCTGACCGCGTCGGCCATCAGGAACATGGTCAGGCCGACTCCGGGCTCGGCGATGGCCAGTGATTGGGCGAGGCGCAGCGCGTTATAGAACCGCTCAGTGCCGTAAGGGGGGTCGTTGAGGATGAACAGGAACTTCATGGGTGCCTCCTTCCGGGGCGGTTAGAACCACTTGAACAGCCAGTATTTCTCGAACGTGACCTTGCCGTAGTGGAGGACGCGACTCGGCCGGCGAAGCGCGATTTTCGGCACGGGCTCGGCGTAGAAATTGCCGCTGCCGTAACCGGCGCGGCCGTCGCCCATCTCGATAAAGCATTCGCCATGCCCGTCGAAGGACCGCCGCTCGGCGCGACCCGCGATCGCGGCGGCGATGTTGCGGGCGACGATGTCCGCCTCGCCGTGCGCGAACACTCCCGCCTTCGGCAGCGGCTTGCCCGACTTGAGCATGATTCCCGTGACGTCGCCGATCGCGTAGACGTCCGGGAATCGGGTTTGCAGGGTGTGCCGGTCCACGGGAATCCATCCCGTTTCCCCGGCAAGCGGGGACGAACGGACCGCCGCCGGCGCGCGGTGCGGCGAGACGTAGGCCAGCAGGTCGTAATCGGCTTCCGCGCCGTTGGCGAAGACGATCCGGCGGTTCGCGCCGTCGATGGTGGTCGCGGCGTGGTTCGGGTAATAGCCGATGCCGCGGGCCTCGACCATGGCGCGGAGCTGCGCCGAAACTTCGGGACCGGCGACCGGCATCGGGCCGGGTTCGGGGGTGTAGATGTCGACGCGCACCCGATCCGCCAATCCGCGCTGGCGATAGTCGGCTTCGAGCAAGAGGGCCGCCTCGTAGGGCGCAGCCGGGCATTTGAACGGAAGCGCCCCGATCAGCACGACAACCCGTCCTTGGCGCACGTCCATCCGGGCGTCGCGCAGGCGCTTCGCGCCCTCCAAGGTATAGAAATTGTGCCCTGCCTCGCCGAGGCCGGGAACGGCTTCGGGCGCAAGTTCGGCGCCAAGCGCGATGATCAGATAATCGGCGACGAGGTCGCGGCCGTCGACGCGGACGGCGCGATTTTCCGGAGAAATGGAGTCGATCGTTCCGTGAACGACGGTCACGCCGCTTCGCTTCAATCCCGATAAAGAACGCGAAATCTGCCGGGAACGCCGCGCGCCGACCATCAGCCAGAGAAGCGACGGCGAAAAAACGTGGTGGGAATCGCGCTCGATCAGGACGATCCTGTGTTCCGGCGGCAAAAGCTGGTGGAGGCGGGTCGCGGCGACGATGCCGCCGATGCCGCCGCCGAGAATCATGACCGTCCGGCCCGTCACGTCGGCTCTCCGGGCCCGAACGCGTACTTGCCGCTCGCCCTGCGGAAGGGCTGGGTCAGCATCCTGTCGAGGCGTAGCTCGGACGGGTCGCGGAACGCATCGATGCCGACGACCATACCCTCGTGCCCGAGCGAAGGTTCCGCACAGTAGGTGCCGAACAGACGGTCCCACCACGGCAGGTTGAATCCGAAGTTGCTGTTGGTCTCGGCCGGGATCGCGGAATGGTGGACGCGGTGCATGTCGGGCGTCACCACGAAAAGGCGCAAGGCGCGGTCGAGCGGAACCGGCAAGCGGGCGTTGGCGTGGTTGAAGAGCGCGGTCGAACTCAGGGCGATTTCGAAGGCGAGCACGGCGACGGCCGGCGCGCCGAGCGCCGCGACGATCGTCGCCTTGATCAGCATGGAGAGCACGATCTCGATCGGATGGAAACGCGCACCGGTGGTGAGATCGAAACCGAGATCGGCGTGGTGCATCCGGTGCAGCCGCCACAGGGCGGGCACGGCATGGAATAGGACATGCTGGAGATAAATGGCGAGATCGAGAGCCACGAACGCGAGCGCGACTTCGAGCCAAAAGGGCAGCGCGACGGCGTTGAAAAGGCCGAACCCCTTGGCCTCGGCTGCGAGCGCAATCCCAATCGCGCCCAAGGGAAATAGCGCGCGCACGATCAGGGTATCGAGCGCGACGATGCCGAGGTTGCTCGGCCAGCGGGCCATTCGCCCGCCGCCCAGGGCCCGGCGCGGGGCGAGAACCTCCCACGCCGCGACGGCGGCGAAAATCGCGACGAATGCGCCGAGCCGGATAAAGGTTTCGCCGTCCGCAATCATCGGGTCGCCAGGGTCATTGTCTAATATTCAAATGAACGTTTGAATATTAGCAGCGGACGGCGGCAACGTCAACCCGGCTCGGGATCGGCCGGCGGGGCGCGGACCCTAGGGACGCCGTCCCACGGGGCCGCGGGCGGCCTTCCATTCGGGAAAGCCGTCGGCCAGGCGGCGGGCGCGAAAGCCCTTGGCGCGCAGGCGGCGGACCGCGTCGAAGGACAGCAGGCAGTAGGGACCCCGGCAGTAGGCGACGACTTGCTTGCCGCGCGGAAGCTCGGCCAGGCGGCGGGCAAGTTCGGGCAGCGGGATGTTGACGGCCCCCGCGATGTGCCCGGCCCGGTATTCGCCCTCGGGCCGGACGTCGAGCACGGTGACGTCGTCGGATTTGACCAGTCGCAGCAGTTCTTTCTGGTTGACCGGCTGGGCGGCGTCGCGGGACGCGAACTCCTCGCGCAGGATTCGATCGACCTCGGCGACGCGGCGCTCCGCCACGCGCCCGAGGTCGGCGACGATGCCGGCGATGTCGTCGTCGGTGAGTGCGTAGAAAATCCGCACGCCTTCCCGCCGGGCGCGGGCCAGCCCGCCATCCTTGAGCACCTGCAAATGGTGGGAAGCGTTGGCGACCGACAGCCCGACCGCGTCGGCCAGTTCCTCGACGCTGCGCTCGCCCTGGCCCAGGACCTCGATCAAGTCGAGGCGATGGGCATGGGCGAGCGCCTTCGCCATGCGCGCCAGTTGCGCGAAAATCCGTTTCTTCGGGGATGGTTTGCGCATCGGATTATCCGACCATCTTAATGACTGCGGCATTGAACATCAAAGCGCTGCCGGTGGCATGGAAAACCGGCGCATGCGCGTCCGCTTGCCGGAGGGAGGGGGTTTCGATAGTGTCCGGCCGATGCCATGATATAACGCCTTTTCACGCCGCCATGACCAAGCCCGGAAAAAAAGACCTGAAAGTGGTGCTCGCCTATTCGGGCGGGCTCGACACGTCGGTCATCCTGCGCTGGCTGCAGGATACCTACGATTGCGAGGTCATCACCTTCACCGCCGATCTCGGCCAGGGCGAGGAATTGGAGCCCGCGCGCCGGAAAGCCGAGATGCTCGGCATTAAGCGGATCTATATCGAGGATTTGCGCGAGGAATTCGTGCGCGATTTCGTGTTCCCGATGTTCCGCGCCAACGCGCTTTACGAAGGGGTCTACCTGCTCGGCACCTCGATCGCCCGGCCGCTGATCGCCAAGCGCCAGATCGAGATCGCACGCGAAGTCGGCGCCTCCGCCGTCGCCCACGGCGCGACCGGCAAGGGCAACGACCAAGTCCGCTTCGAGCTCACCTGCTACGCGCTCGAACCCTCGATCAAGGTGATCGCGCCGTGGCGCGAATGGAACTTGAACTCGCGTACGCAATTGATCGAGTATGCGGAAAAGCATCAGATTCCGATCCCGAAAGGAAAGCGCGGCGAGCCACCCTATTCCATGGACGCGAACCTGCTGCACATTTCCTACGAAGGAAAAGCGCTGGAGGATCCGTGGGTCGCGCCCGACGAATCCATGTTTCTGCGCACGGTCGCGCCGGAAAAGGCGCCCGACAAACCGCTGGAAATCGAGATCGACTTCGAGCGGGGCGATCCGGTCGCCATCGATGGCGCGCGCTTGAGCCCGGCCGCCCTGCTGCAGCGCCTGAACGAGATCGCCGGCGCGCACGGCGTCGGGCGGGTCGATCTGGTTGAGAACCGCTTCGTCGGCATGAAATCGCGCGGGGTTTACGAAACGCCCGGCGGCACGGTGCTGCACATTGCGCACCGGGCGATCGAAAGCCTAACGCTCGACCGCGGCGCCATGCACCTGAAGGACGAGGTCATGCCGCGCTACGCCGAGCTGGTCTACAACGGCTTCTGGTTCTCGCCCGAGCGCGAAATGCTGCAGGCGCTGATCGACAAGTCCCAGGCGCGCGTTGCGGGCACCGTTCGGCTCAAGCTCTACAAGGGCGGCATCCAGGTCACCGGGCGGCGCTCGCCCTTCAGCCTCTACAACCAGGAGCTGGTCACGTTCGAGGCGGATTCGGTCTACAACCAGCGCGACGCGGAAGGGTTCATCAAGCTGAACGCGCTGCGCCTGCGCCTGCGCGGCGCGCTCGAACGCGAGCCCGATTGATTGGGGCGCCCCGCAAGCGGTTACGACGCCGCTTGGATCGCGGGCGCCGCCGCCGGACGGGCGGACGTTCGCGCCGGCTGGGCGCGCGTCGCGGCGGTGAGGCGGGCGAGGGTCTCCCGGCCCGCCCAATAGGCGAACATCGCGAGCGGCACCAAGGTCACGTCGGTCTTGCGCATGCGCGCGGGCCGCGCGCTCGCGCGGGTGAGGACGAACGCCTTGGCCTCGGGGTTGGTGGTTTCGACGAAACCGACCAAGTGGCCGGGTCCCTTGACGCCGGCACCCTTGGCATAGGCGTCCTGCCAATCGACCTCGAAGGCGCGCAGCGGTTTGCCGTTGGCATCGAGCGCGATCAGATCGACATGTCCCTCGCGCCAGCTCGCGTACGCGAGCCTTCCGGCATCGGGCGAGCCGAGCCATTGGGCGGCTAAGGCGGTTTCGGCGACATCGGCGAAACTCGCATCGGCGGGCGAGGCCGGTCCGAGCAGACAGCTCCGCAACGACGGCGCGACCAGATAAGACTTGAACGCGACCGCGCGCTGGAAACGGCGCCCGGCCTGATCGAGGCGTTCGACGCGCCGGATCAAAAAGGCCTGTTCGAGAAAATCGAGGTACTTGCGCAACGTGTTCTTGGCGATGCCCACGGCCTTGGCGAGATCGTCGATACCGGTTTCGCGTCCGGTGTCGCGGGCGAGAATCAGGAACACGCGGCCGAGTTCGGCCGCATCCGCGATCCCGGCCAGGCCGGCGAGGTCGCGGCGCAAGACCCGCTCGGCCAAGTGATCGCGCACGAAGCCCGGCGCGGGCGGCCGTGCATTCGGCCCGGCGACACCTTCGGGAAAGGACCCGAAGTTGACGTAGTGCTGGAACTCCGCGTCCAACTGGGGCAGCGCGCCGGGCTTGAGGCTCGCCAATTCGTGCCCTCCGGCTCCGGCGAACAGGTCCTTGTCGCGCCCGCGAACGGCGAGAAACTCGGCGAAGGTGAGCGGCGGCAGGACGAACGTCTCGAGACGGCCGCCGTGGGCGACCGCATCGGTCGCGAGCGCGGGCGCTTGCGCGCTCGCGGCGCCGATCACGCGGGCGCGCGGGTAGGCGCGGGCGAGCCCGAGCAGCAATTTGGCGAATTCGGGCGCGTACTGGACCTCGTCGAGAAGAATGTACAGTTCGGCGGACGTTTCATGCTTGCGCTCGCGGGCGAAGGCGGCGACCAGCGCGGAAAAATCGGCGGTCGCGTAACTCGGCGTCGCGAAGGACGCGTACAAAATATGGCCGGGCGGTACGCCTTGCCCGATCAGGTGGGCGACCGTCTGGCGCAGCAGCACCGTTTTACCCGCGCGCAGCGGGCCCGCGAGCAATAGCGCGCGGCCCATGCCCATGGCTTGGGCGCGGGCGAGGAAGGGGGCGAAGAAGTCGCGCTTGGGCGGCGTGCGGAAACGGATCGGGGTGTCCGCTTCGGCGTTCCACCACGGATTGTCGAAGGCCAAACGGACGAGCAAATCGGAGGTGGAAAGAATCGCCATGACGAGTTCGGTTCGGATTTATGGACTCGCCTGTGCAAAACGGAACATTTGCGGCCGATGGTGAATAACGGGAGAAAACAAACGCTTCACCACCATGGATAGATAAGATCAGCGGGTTGATCTTATCCGGATTGACGACAAAGTCATTCAATTAATAATTTGGCGAACGCGTCGGCGCATTTCCGGCAGCAAATCCCCGGCGAACCACGGTCGAGACCGTTCCCACCCCTTTGTTCGCCACGATGGATGGGGCAGGGGCAGGAAGTCCGGCAGAAATTCGCGCCAGCGTTCGACCGTGTCGGCGACCGTGCGTCCGGCGCGCTCGCCCAGGTAGTAGCGCTGGGCGTAGACGCCGACCAACAGGGTGAGCCGCACCCGGGCGAGGCGGGGAACGACGCGCGGGTGCCAGGTCGGGGCGCATTCCGGTCTCGGCGGCTTGTCGCCGCCCTTCTTGTCCCGGCCCGGATAGCAAAATCCCATCGGCACGATGGCGATCCGGGATTCGTCGTAGAAGGTCTCCCGATCGACGGCAAGCCACTCGCGCAGGCGATCTCCCGAAGCGTCGTTCCAAGGAATCCCGGTTTCGTGGACCCGGGTGCCGGGCGCCTGGCCGACGATCAGCAACCGGGCTTCGGCGCTCGCCCGCAGCACCGGACGGGGCCCGAGCGGCAGATGATCGGCGCATAGGGTGCAGGCGCGCGCTTCGCGCAAAATGCGATCCAGCGCCCGCGTCATCGGATTTCGGCGAGCAGGTCTTCGACGAATCGAGGGACCACCACGCTCGCCGCGCCGTAGTCGCTCTCCTCGAAGAGCGTCGCGCCCTCGGACGGCTCCAGGTTCAACTCGACGGTGCGGGCGAAGCCCCTTTCGCGCACCCGGGCGACGAAGCCCGCCGCCGGGTAAACCGCGCCCGACGTTCCGATCGACATGAACAGTGAGCAACGGTCGAGGGCGGCGCCGATTTCTTCCATGTGGAACGGCATCTCTCCGAACCACACCACGTGGGGCCGCATGCCGCCCGCGCGGCCGCAGGCGGGGCAGGGGAGAGCGACGCCGAGATCCTCGCGCCATGGGCGCGCGTCGCCGCACCGATCGCAGCGCGCCTTCAGAAGCTCGCCGTGCATATGCAGTACGTTGTGGCTGCCGGCGCGCTCGTGCAGGTCGTCGATGTTCTGGGTCACCACCAGCACATCGGCGGGCCATTCGGCCTCGAGCCGGGCCAATGCTGCGTGCGCCGCATTGGGTTGGATCGCGGGATCGAGCAGCGCGCGGCGGCGCCGATTGTAAAAATCGTGTACCCGCGCCGGATCGCGCCGGAACGCGTCGGGCGTCGCCACGTCCTCGATCCGCACCGTCGCCCAGATGCCGTCGG
>VGZQ01000088.1 GCA_016872535.1 Rhodospirillales bacterium
GAACCCGGCGCCGCGGAGGGACGCTTTCTGTTCCGACGCGGCCTGATACACTCCGGCCGATGTCCTGGACGACCCACATGGCCGTGTTCGTGATGCTGCACGTCGCCGCCTTCGCCGGCGCGGGGCTCGCGTTCATGCTGCTGTCCTGGCTCAACTTGTTCGATCACCCCAACGAGCGATCGAGCCACGCGAGCCCGGTTCCGCGCGGCGCCGGCCTTGTCCTGACTCCGGTTCTCGCCTTGGCCGTCGGCGGCATCGGTCTATACGCGCCGAATCCGCCCGCGTCCGCCGTCGTGCTCGCCGCGATCGTCGGCGCGCTGGGATTGGTGTTCTGGTTCGACGACCGGCGCGGCTTGCCGATTTGGTTTCGCCTCGCCGCCCAAATCGCCGCGATCGCGGCGGCGCTTTACGTCATGCGCGACCTGGGACCGTTTTTCGGCGGAATGCTTCCCGTCTGGCTCGACCGGGCCCTGGCCGGTTTTCTGTGGTTGTGGTTCACGAACCTGTTCAACTTCATGGACGGCATCGACGGCATTTCCGGGGTGGAAACGGCGGTGATCGGCGGCGGCGTGGGCGTGGTTGCCGCGCTGACCGGTGCCGCCGGCGGGCTTTCGTTGATCGGGGTTGCCCTGGTTGCCGCGGCGACCGGATTTCTGTGGTGGAACTGGCATCCGGCCAAGATTTTTCTCGGCGACGTCGGCAGCGTTCCCTTGGGCTTTCTGCTCGGCTGGTTGCTTCTTCTTCTCGCCGCGCATGGCCAATGGGCGGCGGCGTTGATCCTGCCGCTCTATTATCTTGCCGACGCGACACTGACCTTGATGCGCCGAATCGTGCGCCGCGAAAAATTCTGGCGCGCGCACCGACAGCATTTCTATCAACGCGCCGCGCGTGGAGGACTGGGTCATGCCGGCGTGGCGCTCGCGGTCGGCGCGTGCGGCGGCGTACTCATCCTGGCGGCGGCCGCCGCTGCCAAGGGTTGGGACATCCCGGCGCTGGTCGTGGCGGCGATTGCCGTCGCGGCGTTGCTCCATCGCTTGTCGCGCAACGCGCCGGTGGGCTGGTGAAAGTTCTCGTCACCGGCGCGAACGGATTCATCGGCCGCGCCACTTGCGCCGAGCTGGCCCGACGCGGCCACGACGTGGTCGCCGCCGTCCGCCGGATCGAATCGGCGCGGGATATCCCTTGCGCGCGCGCCATCGCCGTCGGCCCGATCGGACCGGCCACCGACTGGCGAGCGGCTCTGGACGGCATCGAGGCGGTGGTGCACGCGGCAGCCATGGCCCATTCGGTCACGCGCAAAAGCGCGAGCGAGGAGTCCGACATCTTCGCCGTCAACGCCGCAGGCACCCGCGCGCTGGCCGAGGCCGCGAGGGGCGCCGGCGTCCGCCGATTGATCTTTCTCAGCACCGTCAAGGTGCTGGGCGAGACGACCGGGGGCCGCGTGCCGTTTTCCGAGATCGATCCGCCCAATCCCGATTCCGGCGATGCTTACGCCCGCGCCAAGGCCGAAGCCGAAACGGCGCTCGCCGCCATCGCGCGCGCGCCCCTCGAGGTCGTCGTGCTGCGCTTGCCGTTGGTTTACGGTCCGGGGGTGAAGGCCAACTTCGCCGCCCTGATCCGCCTCGCCCGCTCGGCGCCGCCGTTGCCGTTGGCGAGCGTCGCGAATCGCCGCAGCCTTCTTTTCCTCGGCAACCTGACGGACGCGATCGTGCTCGCCCTCCGCCATCCCGGCGCGGCCGGGGAGACGTTTATGGTGGGCGACGGGGAAACCGTTTCGACCCCGGAACTGATCCGAAAAATCGCCGGTTTTGTGGGTCGGCCGGCGCGGCTTTTTTCGTTTCCGCCCCCTCTTCTCCGCCTCGCCGCGACCCTTTTGGGGCAAGGGGACCGCGCCCGGCGTTTGCTTGACTCGCTTGAGCTGGATGACCGAAAAATCCGCGACCAGCTCGGCTGGCAACCGCCCTTTTCGCTCGACCAGGGACTTGCGCTTACGCTCCGGCCGCCCGCAACCGACCGACCGCGCCAGGAAACGCCATCCGCGTGACATCCCTCTTTCCCGCCATCAGTTCCATCCGCCGGCGCGCCGCCATCGCCTATGGCCACGACATCGTCATGGCTGCGGTATCGTTCCTGGTTTCGCTCTATCTCCGCCTCGGCGATGACGCGTTCGGATCGCCTTACGCCGACATTCTCGTTCCCGGCATGGTTACGTTCGCGATCATCGCCGCCGGGGTGTTCATGTTCATGGGGCTTTATCGCGGCATTTGGCGCTACGCCTCGATCGAGGACCTGACCGCCATCACCAAGGCGGCGAGCCTGACGGTACTGCTGTTCCTCGCCGCGCAGTTCCTGGCGACCCGGCTTGACGTCCTGCCGCGTTCGATTGTGGTCATCAATTGGTTCGTTCTGATCGCGTTGCTCGGCGGACCGCGCTTTTTGTACCGTTTGGCCAAGGACCGCCGCTTGGGCGTGGCCGCGCAAGCCGATCACTCCCTGCGCGCGCCGGTGCTGCTGGCCGGCGCCGGCGACGAAGCCGAGCAGTTCATCCGCGCGTTGGCGCGCGATCCGCACGCTCCCTATCGGGTGGTCGGAATCCTGGCCGTGAGCGCCGAGCGGGTCGGGCGCGAAATCCGGGGCGTGCCGGTGCTCGGCACGGTTGATCGCCTGGCCGAGGTGGTCGCCGGCCTGAAGGCGAAAAACGGCGCGCCGCAGCGACTGGTGATCGCTTCG
This sequence comes from Rhodospirillales bacterium, assembly GCA_016872535.1. Lineage (NCBI taxonomy): Bacteria > Pseudomonadati > Pseudomonadota > Alphaproteobacteria > Rhodospirillales > Rhodospirillales bacterium. The sequence continues at coordinate 2,731 of VGZQ01000088.1, forward strand.
GACGCGCTGGCGGGCGAGCGGATTCGCGTACTGTTCGACGAATCCGCCAGGCTCGGCATGACGCTGGCCCGCGTGCCGCGCCTGACCGATTTGAAAAGCGGGATCGAGGATCGCGCCGAAATCCGCCCGATCGCGGTCGAGGACTTGCTCGGGCGGCCGCAAACGCCGTTGGAGCGCGATGCCATGCGCGCGCTTCTCGCCGGGCGGCGCGTGCTCATCACCGGCGCCGGCGGCAGCATCGGCGGCGAGTTGGCCCGCCAGGTTCTTGCCTTTGCGCCCGCCGAACTGGTGCTGCTCGACAGTTCCGAATACGCCCTCTACCAGATCGACCTGGAAGCCGGACGGATCGCCCCCGCCGTGCCGCGTCGCGCGGTGCTGCTGGACGTGCGCGACCGCGACCGCCTGCGGGCCTTGTTCGCCGGCGCGCGGCCTGAGATCGTTTTCCATGCCGCCGCGCTGAAACACGTGCCGTTGGTGGAGGCCAACGCCGCCGAGGGCGCCTCCGTCAACCTCGCCGGCACCGTCAACGTCGCCGACGCCGCGCGCGCGGCGGGCGCCGCCGCCATGGTCTTGATTTCCACCGACAAGGCGGTCAACCCGGCCTCCGTCATGGGCGCGACCAAGCGCGCGGCGGAAATGTATTGCCAGGCGCTCGACCTCGAAGGATCGGCCACCCGTTTCGTCACCGTCCGTTTCGGCAACGTGCTCGGCTCGACCGGCTCGGTCGTGCCCCTGTTCCAGGATCAGCTGGCGCGCGGCGGGCCGCTTACCGTCACCCACCCGGACATGACGCGCTATTTCATGACCGTGCGCGAGGCGGTCGAATTGGTGATCGAGGCCGCCGCGGCACGTTCTTCGCACCGCCAGGGCCAGTTGTTCGTGCTCGACATGGGCGCGCCGGTCAAAATAGTCGATCTCGCCCGCCAGATGATCCGTCTCGCCGGCCGCAAGCCCGATCAGGACATCCCCATCGTCTTCACCGGAATCCGCCCCGGCGAAAAGCTCCACGAAGAGCTGTTCCACGGCGCCGAGCCGCTGGCGCCGTCGGGCCTTGCCGGCATCTTCGTCGCCGCGCCCCGGGCGGCGGACAAGACCGCGCTGGAAACCGGCATCGCCGCCGTCGCCCGCGCCGCCGAGGCGGGCGATGACACGGCCGTGCGCGCGAGCCTTCGCCGCCTGGTGCCCGAATACGTTCCCGCTGAAACAACCGCCGCCGTTCCCGCCGCCCGTTGAACGCAGGACTTCGCATGACCGCCAAAATCCGCCGAGCACTTGTTTCCGTTTCCGACAAAACCGGGTTGATCGACCTCGGCAAGTTCCTCGTTTCGCAAGGCGTCGAGATTCTCTCGACCGGCGGCTCGGCCAAGGCGCTCAAGGACGCGGGCGTGCCGGTGGTCGAGGTGTCGCAATTCACCGGCTTTCCCGAGATCATGGACGGCCGGGTCAAGACGCTGCAGCCCAAGATCCATGGCGGCTTGCTCGCGGTACGCGGCAACCCCGAGCATGAAAAGGCGATGCGTGATCACGCCATCCAGCCGATCGATCTGCTCGCGGTCAATCTCTACCCCTTCGAATCGACGGTGGCGAAGGGCGCCGCGTTCGCCGACTGCATCGAGAACATCGACATCGGCGGCCCCGCCCTGATCCGCGCCGCCGCCAAGAACCACGCGTTCGTCACCGTGCTGGTCGATCCCGCCGATTACGCCGAAGCCATCGCCGAGATGAAGGCCAACGGCGGCGCCACCACGCCCGAGTTCCGCAAGCGCCTCGCCGCGCGGGCTTATGCCCGCACCGCCGCCTACGACGCCGCCATATCGACATGGTTCGCGGGACAGTTGGGCGAAACCTTCCCCCGCCGCATGGCATTCGCGGGCGATCTGGTCCAAACGCTGCGTTACGGCGAGAACCCGCATCAGCAGGCGGCGTTCTACCGGGGCGGACTCGAATTTTCCGCGCGCGGGGATTCGCCCGCGCGACCGCGGCCGGGCATCGCCACCGCCCGCCAGCTTCAGGGCAAGGAACTCAGTTTCAATAATCTCAACGATACCGATGCCGCGTTCGAACTCGCCGCCGAGTTCCGCGACCGCCCCGCCTGCGTCATCGTCAAGCACGCCAACCCGTGCGGCGTCGCCCAGGCCGACACGCTGAAGGAAGCCTACCTGCGCGCCTATGCCTGCGACACCGAAAGCGCGTTCGGCGGCATCGTCGCCCTCAACCGCGCGCTCGACGCCGACGCGGCGGCCGAGATCGCCAAATTGTTCGTCGAGGTGGTAATCGCGCCCCAGATCGCGCCCGAGGCCGCGCAAATCCTGGCGGCGAAGAAGAACGTCCGCGTGCTCGAAACAGGCGCCATGCCTGATCCGAATGCCCAAGGCATGACCGTTCGTTCCCTCGCCGGCGGGTATCTTCTCCAGACCCGCGACAACGCGCTCACCGAGAAGGACTTGAAGGTCGTCACCAAGCGCAAGCCGAGCAACGCCGAAATGGCGGATCTGCTGTTCGCCTTCACCGTCTGCAAGCACGTGAAATCGAACGCCATCGTCTACGTCAAGAACGGCGCCACCGTCGGCGTCGGCGCGGGCCAGATGAGCCGGGTCAATTCCTCGCGCATCGCCGCGTGGAAGGCGGAGGACGCCGCCCGCGTCGCCGGCGACAAGGAAAGCTGGGCCAAGGGATCGGTGGTCGCCTCGGACGCGTTCTTTCCCTTCGCCGACGGCCTGATCGCGGCGGCCGAAGCCGGCGCCACCGCCGTCATCCAGCCGGGCGGGAGCATGCGCGACGACGAAGTGATCAAGGCCGCCGACGAGCGCGGCCTCGCCATGGTCTTCACCGGGATGCGCCACTTCCGGCATTGAGATTTATCGCGCGATTTCCCGCGGATCGGGGACCAGCGTCAGCAACAGCCCGCCGACGACGAAAAACCCGAGAATCGAGGCCATGCCGGCGCGCTGGCTCTGGGCCATGTCGGTGATCGAGGCGAGCAGCGCGGGCCCGAGAAAGTTGGTCGCCTTGCCGGCCAGCGCATAGAGCCCGAACATCTCGGCGCGCATGTCGGCGGGCGCCACGTGCGCCATGTAGGAGCGCCCCGCCGCCTGCGCCGGCCCGACGAACAGGCCGAGCGGCAGCGCCGCCACCCAGAACGCCGTTTTGCTTTCCACCAGGAGAATCCCGGCGCCGAGAACGAACAGCCCCGCGAGCGCGATCAAAAGGGTTTTCTTCGGCCCGATCGCGTCGTCGATCCAGCCGAAAGCCGCGGCGCCGAGCCCAGCGGTCACGTTCATGGCGATGCCGAACAGCAGCAGTTCCTCGAAATCGAACCCGAACCGGCCGGCGGCGTAAATGCCGCCGAACGCGAACAAGGTGGTGAGGCCGTTGGCCGTGCACATCATGCCGAAAAGAAACAGCACCACGTGGCGGAACCCGCGCACCTTGCGCGCCGTCCCCGCGAGCTGCGCCAGGCCCTGGCGCGCAGCTTCGCGCAAGGAAATCCCGCCGCGTGGCGTGTCGGGCGTCAGAATAAAGAGCGGCAGCGCGAACAGCCCGAACCAGGCCGCGACCAGCGGCCCGACCGCGCGCACGTGGGCGGCGTCCTCGGTCGTGACGCCGAACCAGGACGTCTCGGCCTTGACGAATCCGAACAACGCGACCACCAGCGCGGCGAGGCCGCCCGCGTACCCGAGCCCCCACGCCCAACCCGACATCCGCCCGATCAGGACGCGCGGCACCAGCGAGGGCAGCATGGCGTTGTAGAAAACCGTGCCGAGCTCGAAAAAGAAAATCCCGAGCGCCACCAGCGCCAAGCCGAGACCGACATGCGACGGCGACGGCTTCACGAACCACAGCGCGGCGGTGACGAGGATGGCGAGAACGGTCGCGACCGCGAGCCAGGGTTTGCGGCCCCCCGCGTTGTCGGCAATCGCCCCGGCGACGGGGCCGACCAGGGCGACCGCGAGCGCCGCGGCCGAGGCCGCGTAACCCCATTGCGCCGTGCCCGTCACCGGATCGGCGGCCACCGCCTTGGTGAAATAGGCGGCGAACACGAAGGTGGTGATGAGCGTCGGGTGGGCCGAATTGGCCCAATCATAGAGCGCCCACGCGACCAGCGCGGGAACGGACGCGGGGCGATGCGGATTCACGGACGAACCGAACCGTCCCCCTCACCCCAACCCTCTCCCCCCACATTCGTGGAGGGAGAGGGAGGGACCCGGGATCGCGGGAGGGTGAGGAGAAACACGGTCAAGCCAATGGGCCTCAGCCCTTCGGCCCTGCTGCCTGCGCGAGCGCGCGCAGTTGGCGGCTCGCAACCGCCACCTGGGCGAGATCGTCGATCGGCGTCGCCCACAATTCGGCGAGGATCGCTTCGGCCTGGGCGACCGACGTGGCATGGGCGGCAAGCCAGCGCTCGACCGTGGCCGATGCGGCTTCGCCCTTTTCCGCGAGCGCGAGCGCCAGCGCCTGATCGGCGAGCGCCAGCTGATGGGAGAAAATTTCCTCGACCAGCGCGCCGATCGCGAGTTTGCGCCAATGGCCGCCCGCGTCCATGGATTCGCACGCCGCGCGCAGGCGACCGAGCCGGAAGCGCGTGCCGACCGCGTAATAGACCGCCGCCGCTTCGGTCGCCGTCCGTCCGTGGGACTTGGCGAGGCCGACGATGTCGCCGGCCGAATAGAGATTGACCAGCCCGGCGACGCGTTTGGCCAGCGCTTTCGGCGCGCCGAGGGCGACCAGGCGTTCCGCGCGCTGGGCGAGGTCGCCCAGGTAATGCTCGGGCAAGAACGAGTCCTGTCCCGCCGCCAGCCGGGCGACGTCGCCCTGGAATTCGCCGACGATGGCGGAAATGGCGACGTCCTTGCGCCCGTGCCGCAGGAACCAGAGCGTGGCGCGCATGACAAGCGCGTTGATCGCGTGCAGCATGGCGATTTGCGCCGCCGCCGGTATCCTGCCGTCCAGCGATTCGATCTCCGCCCAGAGCGCATCGAGCGCGAACACCTCGCGCGCGATCACGAAGGCGCGCGCGATTTCCGCCGCCGGCATGCCGGTGCGTTCGACCAGTTCGGGCACGAAGGTCGCCCCGGCGCGGTTGACGATCGCGTTGGTGACGGAAGTGGCGATGATTTCGCGCCTGAGGCGATGCGATCTCGCGGCGTCGGCGAACTTCTCGCCCAGGACCTTTGGGAAATAGGCGATCAGGTCGCGTTCCAAATACGGCGCGTCGGGCAGCGTCGAGGGCAGGATTTCGTCGTAGAGCCAGAGCTTGGCGTGCGACAGCAGGATCGCGTTTTCGGGCCGGGTCAGTCCTTTCTTGGCCGCCGCGCGTTCGGCCAGCGTCTCGTCGTCGGGCAGATATTCGACCGCGCGGCTGAGCCGTCCGGCTTTTTCCAGCATCCGCATCAGGCGCCCTTGCGCGTCGAGCGCGGCCGTGCCCTGCGATTCGGCGAGCGAGATGGCGAGCGTCTGAAGATAGTTGTCGCGCAGCACCAGCCGGCCGACCTCGTCGGTCATGTCGGCGAGCAATGCGTTGCGTTTTTCGTCGTTAAGGCCGCCCGCGGCGACCACCGACGCCAGCAGGATCTTGATGTTGACCTCATGGTCGGAGCAATCGACGCCGGCCGAATTGTCGATCGAATCGGTGTTGAGGCGCCCGCCCCTGAGCGCGTATTCGATGCGGCCGCGCTGCGTGACGCCCAGGTTGGCGCCCTCGCCGATCACACGCGCGCGCACGTCGCCGCCGTTGACGCGGATCGCGTCGTTGGCGCGATCGCCCGCATCGGCGTGGCTTTCCGTCGCCGCCTTGACGTAGGTGCCGATGCCGCCGAACCACAAGAGATCGACTTCGGCCTTCAGGATCGCGTTCATGATCTCGGCCGGCGTGGCGTTCGCCTTGGCGAGGCCAAGGAGCTTTTTCACCTCCGGCGACAACGCGATCGACTTGGCCTTGCGCTCGAACACGCCGCCGCCCTTGGATATGAGCTTGGCGTCGTAATCGGCCCACGACGAGCGCGGGAGCGCGAACATGCGCCGGCGTTCGGCCAACGATTTCGCCGGATCGGGATCAGGATCGATAAAGATGTGGCGGTGGTCGAAAGCGGCGACCAATTTAATGTGCGGCGACAACAGCATGCCGTTGCCGAACACGTCGCCCGACATGTCGCCGACCCCGGCGACGGTAAAGTCCTGGCTCTGGGTATCGTGGCCCATTTCGCGGAAATGGCGCTTGACCGATTCCCACGCGCCCTTGGCGGTGATGCCCATTTTCTTGTGGTCGTAGCCCTGGCTGCCGCCGGAAGCGAACGCGTCGCCGAGCCAGAAGCCGCGTTCGAGCGAGAGGCCGTTGGCGATGTCGGAAAAAGTGGCGGTGCCCTTGTCGGCGGCGACCACCAGATAGGGGTCGTCGCCGTCGGCGCGCACCACGTCGCGCGGCGGCACGGGCTTGCCCGCCTCCAGATTGTCGGTCAGATCGAGAAGGCCGTTGATCAGCGTCTTGTAGCAGGCGACGCCTTCGGCCAGATATGCCTCGCGGTCGGACGCGCTCGGCGCGCGCTTGAGCACGAAACCGCCCTTGGCCCCGACCGGAACGATGACCGCGTTCTTGACCTGCTGCGCCTTGACCAGGCCGAGGATTTCGGTGCGGAAGTCTTCGCGCCGGTCCGACCAGCGGATGCCGCCGCGCGCGACCAGACCAAAGCGGAGGTGAATGCCTTCCATGCGCGAGCCAAAAACGAAAATTTCGCGCAACGGGCGGGGCAGCGGCAAATCCTCGATCTTGCCCGAATCGAACTTGATCGCGAGGTAGGGCTTCGGATTGCCGTCGGAATCCTTCTGGAAGAAATTGGTGCGAAGCGCCGCCTCGACCGCGTTGACAAAGCGCCGCAGGATCCGGTCCTCGTCGGCGTTGACCACGGCATCGAGCGCCTCGTTCAAGCGCGCCCGCAACCCGTCGAGACGCTTGTCGGTTTCCGCCGTCCGCTCCGGATCGAAACGGGCGAGAAACAGTTCGACGATCAGGCGCGCGATCATCGGTTGCGCCGTGAGCGCCGCCTCCATGTAATCCTGCGAAAACGGAATCCCGGCTTGGCGGAGATAGCGGCTCAAGCTCCGCAGCACCACCACCTGGCGCCAGGCGAGCCCGGCCTGGACGACGAGCGCGTTCAGCCCGTCGCTGTCCATTTCGCCCTTCCAGACGCGGCGGAAGGCTTCGTGGAACGGTTCGCGCACGGCCGCAAGCTCGATCGGCGCGCGGTCGCGGGTCTCGAGACCGAAATCGTGGATGCGCACGGTGCGCGCCTTGACGCCCCCGGGCACGACCGTGTTGGGGATTTCGTCGACCACGCGAAGGCCCATGCGTTCCAGCATCGGCATCACGTCCGAAAGCGGCACCGCGCCGCCCGGGTGGTAGAGCTTGAAGCGGACCTGGTGTTCGGCGTCGCCCTCCCGGCGGTAGAGGTTGAGCCCGACCTCGCCCGATTGCAGCGTCCGGTCGATGGCGGCGATGTCGACCAGCGCGTCTTCCGGCCTCACGTGGTCGCGGTAGCCGGGCGAAAACGCCTCGGCGAAGCGGGCGTAGAGCGTGAGCCCGCGCGCCTCGCCCAGGCTCGCGACCAGGGCCACCTGAAGGCGGTCGGCCCACGAGCGGGCGGCCTCGGTCAGCACGTCTTCGAGCTTGGCCGCATCGACCGGCGGTATTTTGCCCGGCGTCGTATGCACCACCACCAACAGACGAGCCAGTGGCGTGTCGTCGAACTGGATGTAATGGTTGGCGACGGTGCCCGCCAACGCCTGTTCGAGGATCGCATGGATACGCAACCGCAGATCGGTGGTGTAACGATCGCGCGGGATGTAGATCAGGGCGGTGACGAAGCGTTCGAAGCTGTCGCGGCGGAGAAAGAGGGCGACGCGCAGCCGTTCCTGAAGCTGCAATACGCCGAGGGAAATGTCGAACAGTTCGTCGACGCCGATCTGGAACAGCTCGTCGCGCGGATAGCTGTCGATGATGTGCTGCAGCGCCTTGGCGTCGTGGCTGCCGGGGCGAAAGCCGGCGCGCGCGGTCACCGCCTCGGCCTTGCGCCTGAGCAGCGGAATATCGCGCGGCAACCGGTTATAGGCGCCCGACGTGAACAAGCCGACGAACACGCGCTCGCCGTCGATGCGGCCTTCGGCGTCGCGTCGCTTGATTGAAATCGCATCCAGGTGCACCGGGCGGTGGACCGGCGACTTGCGATTGGTCTTGGTGACCATGAGCGGGTCGGGCTGCTCGAGAAAGGCGCGCACGTCCGCCGGGATCGGGGCGCGTTCGCGCGATTCCTCGAAAACGACCCGGGCCGGATCGCGCAGGATGCCGAGCCCGGACCCGGCCACGACCGAAAAGCGCGCCTTGTCGCCGAGCGTCTTGGCGGCGCGATCGACGATGTCGTAATCGCGCGCGCCGATGAAGGTGAAGTTGTTGTCCTGCGCCCAAAGCAGGAATTCGCGCGCTTCGCGCACCGTCGGGTCGGCGGTTCCGTCCAGCATCGCGGCGGATTCGGCCATGCGCGCGCGCATGGCGCCCCAGTCTTCGACCGCGGCGCGCACGTCGTCGAGCACCCGGCCGACCCCTTGCGCGATCGCGCTCAGCCGATCGGGAGATTGGGCGGTGACCTCGGCGCGCAAAAACGATTCGCGCTTCGCGTCCTTGACCTCGGAATCGCGCGGCAGGGCAGCCAAGGCTTGTCCCTCGCCGTCGCGGCGCACCGCGACGATCGGATGGACCACGAGATGGGCGACGAGCCCCTGGCGGCTCAACTCGGCGGCGAGCGAATCGACCAGGAAGGGCATGTCGTCGGTTACCGCCTCGATCACCGTGCGGGCGCTTTTCCAGCCGTCGGTCTCGACGTTCGGATTATAGGCGCGCACCAGAGCGGTGCCGGTCTTGCGCCGCTCGGCCATGCGCCAATGCGCCAGCGCCGCGGCGAACAGGTCTTCGGGCGGCAAGCCTTGGAGGTCGCGGGGCGCGACGTTGGCGTAATAGGCGGTGAAGAACGGCCGGAGCGCGCCGGCTTCCTCGGCTCCCAAGCGCTTATCCGCCTCGGCGGCGAGCTGGGCGGCAAGATCGGCGGCG
>VGZQ01000089.1 GCA_016872535.1 Rhodospirillales bacterium
GCAGAAATTGTTCGCCCAGTTCGGCCTTGGCGACGAAGCTGAACGGCCGCGGGATGGCGGCGGTAAGCACGAAACCGTCGAGATAGCTCGCGTGGTTGGCGACGAACACGCAAGGCCGGTTCCGGGGCGGCACGTTCTCCAGGCCTCGGACCGTGAGCGACACGCCCGCGAGGCGCGCGAGCAGCCGGAAGATCGCGCGCATCGACGCCCAGCGCGCGGATTCGAACGGAATCAGGACCAAGGCGGGTAACAGAACGATCAGGGTCAGCACCGCGAGACCCCAGGCCCAGGCGGCGTAGGCGCCGGCAACGACGCGCGCGACCGACCGCCGCACGGTGGGAACCAGCGCGGCGAACGCCATCCGCGCCATCAGCCGCCAGCGCGCGGTTCGGGTCTTGCCCACGCCGCCCCGCAGATAAAGCTCGCGCGTCGCGTCGCGCCGGATTTTTCCCGACGACGTCTTGAGCACGGTATTGGGCGGCGCCAGCACCACTTCGTCCGGCGGCTCGCCCGCGAGCTCGGTGACAATGGCGTTGATCTTGGCGCGCATGTCGCCGCGGACGGCCTCCTTGCTGCGGGTTTCGGCCAGCACCACGAGGCGTTCGGTGCCGCTCGCCGCGTCGGGCACGCCGAACACGGCGACGTTGCCCTCGCGCACACCTTCAACCGCTCCCACCGCGCCCTCGATCTCGGTCGGATAAATGTTGCGTCCGGCGCGGATGATCATGTCCTTGGTGCGGCCGGTGATGTGGATGTCGCCGCCCGCGAAATAGCCGCGATCGCCGGTTTCCAGCCATTCACCGCGAAACAACTTTTGGGTTTCGTCGGGCCGGCGGAAGTAGCCGCTGGTCGCCGACGGCCCCCGGAACTGGATACGGCCTTCCCGCCGCTCGGGCAGTTCGCGGTCGTTGGCGTCGGCCACCCGGATCTGATGGCCGGGGATGGGATGGCCGCAGGCCGGAAAACGGAGCGCGTGCGCGTCGTCCGGGGCGGCCGGAACCGCGTGCCCCGAACGCATGAAAGTGTCGCGCTCGATCCGGTCGACCACCGGCCCGCGCCCGAGCGGGGGAAAGGCAAGCCCGACGGAATTTTCGGCGAGCCCGTAGACCGGCATCAGGGATTCGCGCCGGAAGCCCGCCTTGGCGAACCGCGCGCAAAACCGCTCCAGGGTGTCGGGGTTGACCGCTTCGGCGCCGTTGAAGGCGCAACGCCAGCTCGAAAGGTCGAGGGCGGCGATCTCGCGTTCGTCGATCCGTTTCAGGCACAACTCGTAGGCGAAATTGGGCGCGGCCGAGAGCGTGCCCCGGTAACGGTGAATGGCGCGCAGCCATCGCTCGGGCCGGGCGATGAACGCCATTGGCGGCATGATCACCAGCGGCACCGCGTGATAGAGGCTGCCGAACCAGGCGCCGATCAGGCCCATGTCGTGATAGAGCGGCAGCCAGCTCACGAACACGTCGGTGGACGCCGCCCGGGTCGCCTCGCCCATGGCGCGAATGTTGGCGAGCAGATTGGCGTGCGTCAGCACCACCCCTTTGGGATTGCCGGTCGAGCCCGAAGTGTATTGGAGAAACGCCGTTTCCTCCGGCCCGCGCGCGACCGGGACGAAGGCGTGGCCGCCCGCTGTCAATTCGGCGACCGTCACCGTTTCGCGCAAAGTCGGCACCTCGGCTTCGAGCAGGCGCGTAAACGGTTTAACCTCGGGAACCGTGATCAGGATTCCGGCCTGGCAATTGGCGACCACGCCGGCATAGCGGCGAAGGTGTTCCTCGGCCTGGGTCAGGCGCGCGGGCGGATAAAGCGGCGCCGGCACCGCGCCCGCCAGCAGCACGCCGAAGAACGCGACGAAATAATCGCGGCCGGTCGGCAGCATGAGGGCGACCGCCTCGTCCGGCTTGACGTCGCGGGCCTGCAAGCCAGCGGCGATCCGCTCCGCTTCCGCGAGCAGCGCGCGGTGGGTGATGACCTCGCCGTCGTTGTCGTCGGCGTAGAGGCGGATGTGCGGCCGGTCGGGGTGGGCGTTCGCGTGCCAACCGAGCACGTCGATCAGGGTGCGCGCGGCAACGGGAAGATCGCCGGTTTCGGCGAGCGTGACCGCGCTGACCTCGGGCGGGGCCCAGCCTCGGCCGCGCGCTTCCGCCGCCAGCACGGCGCGCAGGATGTCGCGCGGGGTTTCGATGGCCGACATCGCCTCGTCGCCGATGGCGACGCCGAAATCGCGTTCGGTGCGCGCGACCAGCTCGACCCGACCCAGGCTGTCGAGGCCGAGATCCTTGTCGAGGCGCGAATCGAGGCCCATCGCGAGCGTCGCGGCGCGGCCGGGATTGACCTCCCGGACGAACGTCCGCGTCGCCTCCAGCACGCGCTCGGCGGCTCGCCGCTGGTCGCGCCCGACTTGTGGCGTATCCGTCATTTTCTGTCGTCCCCTGGCCCTTGAAGGATACCTGGAAACGGGGCGGCGGGCGAACCGCCAGGTGACGCCCACTTGCTTTCGAATGTAAGGTGATATATATTCGTCTTACTTTAACATTTAATCATACTTATTCAATATAGGGGACGTTCGATGGAAAGCTATATGACAGTTAAGGGACAGATCGTCATTCCCTCGAAAATTCGGCGGAAGTTCGGAATTAGGGAAGGAACCCGCATGCAGGTCGATATGGATGAGCAGACGCATCGGATCATCCTTACGCCCGTCACGCGCGATTACATCCAGAAACTGCGGGGAAAATACAAAGGCAAGGGACTGTTGGCGGCGTTGGCGGCGGAAAAAAAGCGCGAACGGGAACGCTGATGGCGCGCAAACCCAAGACCCTGGTGTTCGATTCGTGGGCGGTGTTGGCGTATCTGGGGGACGAGATTTCCGGTCAAGAAGTCGCCGAGCTGATCGCTGGCGCCCACGAAGACCGCACGCCTATGTTCATGTCCGTCGTGAACGCGGGCGAGGTCTGGTACATCATCGCCCGGGAAGCGTCGGAGGCGGAGGCCGACAAGGCAATCGACGATCTAAAACGCCTCGGCATCGAATTTATCGACGCGGATTGGCCGCTCGCCCGAATCGCGGGATCGTTCAAGGCGCACAACAAGATGTCTTACGCCGACTGCTTCGCGGCGGCTCTTGCCAAGGATCGCAAATCCGATCTCGTCACCGGGGACAAGGAATTCAAGCAGATCGAGGCGGAGATCAGCATTCGTTGGCTTTAATTGTATTCCTAATCGCGAAGCAATCGCAAACTGCGCCGTTGACGCCACGCCACGCGCCGCTTATAAGCGCCGCGGGCCACGACCTCCCAACGGGTCGCGCCCTTCTGCAAGGAAGGGATACACGATGAAAACGTCACCAGCGTCGGGCATGGGCCCGGCAGCTTCGCTTATCAAGCCGGCGTCGCGTCCGGCGGTTCCCAATTTTTCGTCCGGCCCCTGCGCCAAGCGACCCGGTTGGTCGCCGGCCGCCCTTTCCGGCGCGCTCACCGGGCGTTCCCACCGCTCCAAGCCGGGCAAGGCGCGCATCAAGGACGTGCTTCTCCGCACGCGCGCGATCCTCGGCCTGCCCGCCGATTACCGCGTCGCCATCGTTCCCGCGTCCGACACCGGCGCGTTCGAAATGGCGCTGTGGTCGCTGTTGGGCGCGCGCGGCGTCGACGTGCTCGCCTGGGAAAGCTTCGGCTTGGGCTGGGTCAACGACGTCGTCAAACACCTCAAAATCAAAGATGCGCGCGCGATCGAGGCGCCCTACGGCGAGTTACCCGACCTTCCCCGGGTCGATTTCGACCGCGACGTGGTGTTCACCTGGAACGGCACCACCTCGGGCGTGCGGGTGCCGGACGGCGACTGGATCGCCGCCGACCGGGGTGGGCTTACCATCTGCGACGCGACCTCGGCGGTGTTCGCCTACGACCTGCCGTGGGCGAAACTCGACGTCGCCACCTATTCCTGGCAGAAGGTCCTGGGCGGCGAGGCGCAGCACGGAATTTTGATTCTCAGCCCGCGCGCGGTGGAGCGCCTCGAAACCCATACGCCGCCGTGGCCGCTCCCGAAGATTTTCCGCCTGACCAAGGGTGGCAAGCTGATGGAGGGCGTGTTCGAAGGCGAGACCATTAACACGCCCTCGATGCTCTGCGTCGAGGACGCCCTCGACGGCCTCAAATGGGTCGAGCAGATCGGCGGCCTCAAGGGCCTGATGGCGCGCTGCGAGAAGAACGCCGCCGCCATCGACCGCTGGGTCGCGCGCACGCCGTGGATCGAGAATCTCGCGCGCGATCCCCGGACGCGCTCGCGCACGTCGGTCTGTCTCGTCTTCACCGATCCGGCGGTCGCCAAGCTCGCGCCCGAGGCGCGCGTCACCTTCGCGCGCCGGGTTTCGGGCCTGCTGGAGGCGGAAAACGCCGGCTACGACATCGCGCACCATCGCGACGCCCCGGCCGGGCTGCGCCTATGGTCCGGCGCGACGGTGGAAACGTCCGACCTCGAAGCCCTGTTCCCGTGGATCGAATGGGCCTTCGCCGTCGCCAAGGCGGAGTTGGTGCCATGACCCAGCCTAAGGTCCTGATCGCCGACGATATGAGCCCGCTCGCCACCGACACGTTCCGCGCACGGGGTGTGGCGGTCGATGTCAAGACCGGGCTCGCCCCGGATGCGCTCGCGGCGGTTCTCAAGGAGTACGACGGACTCGCGGTGCGCTCGGCGACCAAGGTCAGGGCGGCGACGCTGGCGAACGCTTCCCGCCTCAAGGTGATCGGCCGGGCCGGCATTGGCGTCGACAACATCGATGTTCCGGCCGCGACCGCGCGCGGCGTCGTGGTGATGAACACGCCCTACGGCAACTCCATCACCACCGCCGAGCATGCCATCGCCCTGATGATGGCGCTTGCCCGCCAGATCCCCGAGGCCAACGCCTCGACCCACGCCGGCAAGTGGGAGAAGAACACCTTCATGGGCGTCGAACTGATGGGCAAGACCCTGGGCATCATCGGTTGCGGCAACATCGGCACCGTGGTCGCCGACCGGGCCCAGGGCCTGAAGATGAAGGTGATCGCCTACGATCCCTTCCTGGTGCCGGACCGCGCGGCCGAACTGGGGGTCGAGAAGGTCGAATTGGACGAACTGCTCGCGCGCGCGGATTTTATCAGTCTGCACACGCCCTTGACCGACTCGACCCGCAACATCCTGGACGCCAGGGCGCTGGCCAAGACCAGGAAGGGCGTGCGCATCGTCAACTGCGCGCGCGGCGGCCTGATCGTCGAGGCGGATTTGAAGGCGGCGCTGGAGCGGGGCCAGGTCGCGGGCGCCGCCCTCGACGTGTTCGCCGATGAACCGGCGCGGACCAACCCGCTGTTCGGGATGAAGAACGTGGTGGCGACGCCGCATCTCGGCGCCGCGACCGCCGAGGCGCAGGAAAAGGTCGCATTCCAGATCGCCGAGCAGATGGCGGATTTTCTCCTCACCGGCGCGGTCACCAACGCCCTCAATATGCCTTCGATGACCGCCGAGGAGGCGCCCCGGCTCAAGCCCTACATGAAGCTCGCCGAGCGGCTCGGCAGCTTCGCCGGCCAGGCGACCGAGACCTCGATCAAGGCGGTGACCGTGGAATACGAAGGCGCGGTCGCCGCCCTCAACATCAAGCCGCTGACCGCGGTGGTGCTCCAGGGTCTGCTCGCGCCGCTGCTGGAAACGGTCAACATGGTGAGCGCGCCGGCGATCGCGCGCGAGCGCGGCCTCGAGGTGCGCGAGGTCCGCAACGAACGGGCCGCGGCCTACCAAACGCTCATTCGCCTGACCGTGACCACCGAGACCCAGACCCGCGCCGTCGCCGGGACGCTGTTCAACGACGAGCCCCGCATCGTCGACATCAAGGGCATTCCGATCGACGCCCGGCTCGCGCCGCACATGATCTACGTCACCAACCGCGACAAGCCGGGGTTCATCGGCGCGCTCGGCACGCTCTTGGGCAACGCCGGCATCAACATCGCGACCTTCCATTTGGGGCGCGACGCGCCGGGCGGCGACGCGGTCGCCCTGATCGAGGTCGATCAGGAGATCGACGAGAATTTGGCCGCCGCGATCCGCAAACTGCCCCAGGTCATGCGCTGCAAGCCGATGCGGTTTTAGCTTCCGCTCAAAAGCCCGGGTTGCCTCCTGCCCGGCCGGGGTGTTTAATCACTCTTAATAACACCCTAAGGGAGGGCCCCGCCGATGATGATGGCGCTGCATATCGATCCGAAAAAGTGCACCGGCTGCCTGCAGTGCGAACTCGCCTGCAGCTACGACAACGAGGGGGTCTTCAACCCCGCCAAGTCGCGCATCAAGGTTTTCAATTTCCACGACGAGGGGCGCTTCGTCCCCTACACCTGCACCCAGTGCGCCGAAGCCTGGTGCCAGCAGGCGTGTCCGGTCGACGCCATTTCAGTCGACGCCAAGACCGGGGCCAAGGTTGTCTCCGACTCCCTGTGCGTGGGGTGCAAGGTCTGCACCATCGCCTGCCCGTTCGGCACGGTGAACTACAACGCGTCCACCGGCAAGGTCCTGAAGTGCGACCTCTGCGGCGGCGACCCCGAATGTGCTAAGGCCTGCCCGACCCAAGCGATCACCTACGTCGACGCCAACTGGACGGGCTTGGAAAAGATGCGCGCCTGGGCGGCGAAAACCGATACCGGCGCGCGCGCAACTCATTAATTGGGACAGGGGAGGACACCATCATGGCATGGGCTGGAAAAATTCTCCGCGTCGACCTGACCAAGGGCACGTGCAAGGACGAACCGCTGCGCATGGACTGGGCCAAGCTCTATCTCGGCCAGCGCGGGCTCGCGACCAAGTATCTGGCCGAGGAAATCGACCCCAAGGTCGATCCCCTCTCGCCCGGCAACAAGCTGATCATGACCACCGGGCCCTTGACCGGCACCAACGCCTCGACCGCCGGGCGCTACTCGGTGGTGACCAAGGGCGCGCTCACCGGCGCTATCGCCTGCTCTAATTCGGGCGGCTTCTTCGGCAACGAGATGAAGAACGCCGGCTACGACATGATCATCTTCGAAGGCCGCGCGCCAAAGCCGGTCTACCTCTATCTCAACAATAACGACGCCAAGTTGATGGACGCCGCCGAATTCTGGGGCAAGTCGGTCTGGGACACTGAGGAAGGCATCAAGGCCAAGCACCAGGACCCGCTGATCCGGGTCGCCTCGATCGGCGTCGCAGGCGAGAAGGGCGTCAAGTTTGCCTGCGTCGTCAACGACATGCACCGGGCGGCGGGCCGCAGCGGCGTCGGCGCGGTGATGGGCTCCAAGAACCTGAAGGCGGTCGCCATCCGCGGCACCGTCGGGATCAAGGTACGCGATTTCAAGGCGTTCCAAGCGGCGGTCGCCAAGGGCAAAAAGGTGCTGGCGGACAACGCCGTCACCGGCCAGGGCCTGCCCAAGTACGGCACCCAGGTGCTGATGAACGTGATCAACGAAGTGGGCGCGCTGCCGACCCGCAACCACCGGGATTCCCAATTCGAGAACGCGAACAAGATCTCGGCCGAAGCGATGGCCGCCAAGCGCCCGACCGACGGCAAGGCCAACCTGGTCACCAACGCCGCATGCTTCGCCTGCACCATCGCCTGCGGGCGCGTGTCGCAGATCGACCGCACCCACTACACCGTGGCGGAACGGCCGAAATACCAGGTCGCCTCGGGCGGGCTCGAATACGAGGCGGCGTGGGCGCTGGGCGCCGCGACCGGAGTCGGCGATCTGGAGGCGCTCACCTTCGCCAACTTCGTCTGCAACGAGCAGGGGCTCGATCCGATCTCCTTCGGCGCGACCCTCGGCGCGGCGATGGAGCTTTACGACATGGGCGTGATCACGTCGAAGGACACCGGCGGGATCGAGCTCAAGTTCGGCAACCCCAAGGCGTTGACCGAGATGGCCGAGCTGACCGGCCGGGGCGAAGGCTTCGGCGCGGTGCTAGGTATGGGTTCCAAGCTGATGTGCGAGAAGTACGGCAAGCCGGACATGGCGATGGCGGTCAAGGGTCAGGAATTCCCGGCCTACGACGCGCGCGGCATCCAGGGCATGGGGCTGACCTACGCCACTTCGAACCGGGGCGCCTGCCATCTGCGCAGCTACACGGTCGCCTCCGAAATCCTTGGCATTCCGGAAAAGACCGATCCATTGAAGGCTGAAGGCAAGGCCGGACTGGTCAAGGCATTCCAGGACGCCACCGCGGCGTTCGATTCCGCCGGCATCTGCATCTTCACCTCGTTCGCCTGGACCCTCGACGACGTGGCGCCGCAACTCGACGCCGCGTGCGAGGGCGGCTGGACGACGCAAAAGCTGCTCGAGGTCGGCGAGCGGATCTGGAACCTGGAACGCCAGTTCAACCTCAAGGCCGGCTTCACCGCCAAGGACGACACGCTGCCGCCGCGTCTTCTCAAGGAAGCGGCTAAGTCCGGCCCGGCCAAGGGCTTGGTCAACCAGCTGGGCCAAATGCTGCCCGAATACTACCAGCTGCGCGGCTGGACCAAGGACGGCGTGCCGTCGAACGAGACCATCAAGCGGCTCGCGCTCTGAGCGGATGGGCGCGATGCGCTATGTGATCGTCGGCGCCGGCCCGGCCGGCGTGGTCGCGGCGGAAACCATCCGCCGCCGCGATCCCAAGGGCGAGATCGCGCTCGTCGGCGACGAGCCGGGCGAGCCCTACGCGCGCATGGCGATTCCTTACGTGCTCACCGGCAAGATCGGCGAGGACGGCGCGCGTCTCAGGAAAGCCAAGGACCATTATAAAAATCTCGGCATCGGCTACCGGTCGGGCCGGGCCGAGAAACTCGATCGCGCCGGGAAGCAACTCGTCCTCGCCGACGGATCGAAGCTGGCCTACGACCGCCTCCTGATCGCAACCGGCGCCAGCGCGGCCAAGCCGCCCGTGCCGGGGCTCGATCTGCCGGGCGTGCATCATTGCTGGACCATGGCGGACGCCCGCGCCATCGCCAAACGGGCGGGGAAGGGGGCAGAAGTCGTTCTGGTCGGCGCCGGATTCATCGGCTGCATCATCCTGGAATCGCTCGTCGAACGCGGCATGAAACTGACCGTGGTCGAAACCGAAAACCGGATGCTGCCGAAGATGATGGACGAAACCGGCGGCGACATGATCGAAAGCTGGTGCGACGCCAAGGGCGTTCACGTCCTGACCTCGACCCGGCTCAAGGGCGTGGAAAAAGAGAAAGGGGGCCGCCTCGCCGTCGCCCTCGATCCCGGCGGCAGCGTCGTCGCCGATCTGGTGGTGATCGCGACCGGGGTCAAGGCCAACACCGGGTTCCTCGCCGGCAGCGGCTTGAAGATCGAGGACGGCGTAGTCGTCGACAACCGCCTTTCCGCCGACGGGGATTCGATCTTCGCCGCCGGCGACTGCGCCAAGGGCCCGGATTTCAGCGGCGGATTCATGGTGCAGCATGCCATCCAGCCGACCGCGACCGAACACGGCCGCATCGCCGCCGTCAACATGACCGGCGGCGACGCACGCTACAAGGGCAGCCTGATCATGAACGTGCTCGATACCGCGGGTCTGATCACGGCGTCCTTCGGCCATTGGGAGCAGGGGGAGGAAGCCCGCGCCGCCGACCTCAAGGCCTTCAAATACGTCAAGCTCGCCTTCGACGGCGACCGCATCAAGGGCGCGCTTACCATCGGCATGACGGAGCACATCGGCGCGCTGCGCGGCCTGATCCAAACCCGCGCCCGGCTGGGTTCGTGGAAGGCCAAGCTGATGCGCGATCCGACCCGCGTGGTCGAGGCGTTTGTCTCCAAGGTGCCCTGACGCCCCGGCATGAAAGTTGTCGTCAAGCTCTACGCCATGCTGGAGAAGTATCTCCCGCCCGGCGCCGTCGACAACCAGGTCGAACGGGATGTCGCCGACGGCGCCACGGTCGCGCGCGTGCTGGCCTCGTTCGGCCTGCCGCCGGAGATGTGCCACCTGGTTCTGATCAACGGCAGCTTCGTGCCGCCGTCGGAGCGGGCGACGCGCGTGCTCGAGGACGGCGACCGGCTGGCCGTCTGGCCCCCGGTCGCCGGCGGGTAGGCGTCGTTGCGAGCCACATTAGGGGCGAAGCAATCCAAGCCTTTTCCGGCGCTGGATCGCTTCGCTCCGCTCGCGATGACGAGTTTACGTCCCCCGTCCCCACAGGCCGCAATAGCGACGGATGACGTAGACCCGCCCGCGCTCGTAGCCGGGCCACTCCTTGTATTTCTCCAGCATCACGTCCTTTTCGGCGGCGTCCCAGCACTTGCCGGCGCGCGCGGCGGCCTTGACCTCGGCCGAGGCGTATTGGAGCAGGGCGAGAACGTCCTCGGCGTCCTTCTTGGTGCCGAGCCGTCCGCCCGGCCCGGGGTGGCCGGGGATCAGGCGATCCCAATCCATCGCCAGCACTTTCTTCAACGACGCTTCCCATTCGAGCGGATAGGAATCGATCATGCCGACACTCGGAAACGCGCCGACCGGAATGAAATCGACCGCGAAGATGATCTTTTCCTTCGGCAGCCGCATGACCAGCGAGGTGTCGGAATGGTTGCGCCCGACGTAGCTCATCTCCAGCGTGGTGCCGCCGAGGGTGAGCGTCCTCTGGCCGGTGAACGTCTCGTCCGGCAGCGGCGTGAACGGGTCCTGGAGCAGGGCGAGGCGCTCCTTGGTGCGCGCATGGGCGATGATGGTCGCGCCCGCGTCCTTGAACGGCTTGGCCCCGGCGATGTGGTCGTAGTGGTGGTGGCTGTAGATCAGGTACTTGATCGGCTTGTCGGTGATCTTCTTGATTTCGGCGACGTAGGCTTCCGACGCTTCGCGCCGGATGTAACTGATCGGGTCGGTGGCGTGACCTTTCCCCTGGATTAGGTCCACTCAGAGGGTGAACGTTTCGGTTTGTATCACGGTTTCGGTGTCGGCGGCGAGCGGGCGGGGCGCGAAGCCATCCGGCGAGCGCAGCGCCCCGCCGCGAGCCG
>VGZQ01000090.1 GCA_016872535.1 Rhodospirillales bacterium
TGGAACATGAGGCCGGATATTCTCGGATAGGAGCGGATGCAACCGCTTATGCCCACGCCATCATCGAATGGCTGAACCGCCACCCCTACCAGGGCGACCCCGGCCAATGCGCTGGCTGCGGCGATCCGATCCGCGACGCGGCTAACGATTGGCGGCCGTTGGGCGATGGTGCCACCGTCCACTATGGCGGCCCCTGGGGCTTGCGTTGTGTTGACCGCCATTCCCAGCGCCGCCGGAAGGAAGCCGCCGCCGCGCTGGCCGCCTTTGGAATTGGAGAAGCCCGATGAGCAAGAAAACCAAGGACGCAAAACCTGCCCCTGAAAATGCAGGCGAAATTCACGACCGCTCCTCCGGCCGCTGGCGAAAGGGCGAGAGCGGGAATCCCGCTGGCAAGCCCCTCGGTACTCGACACAAGGCGACCCGCGCCGCCGAGGCGTTGCTTGAAGGCGAGACCGAAGCCCTAACCCGGAAGTGCATCGAACTGGCCAAGACGGGCGATCATGTTGCCCTGCGGTTGTGCATGGAGCGGATTTACCCGGCGCGGAAGGATGCTCCGGTCAGTTTCGACATGCCGAGGATCAGGACCGCGATCGAGGCGGCCGGAGCCGTCAGGAGCGTTCTGGAAGCCGTCTCTCGTGGAAACATGACACCATCGGAGGCAACCGGCGTTGCCGGGATAATCGAAGTGTTCCGCAGGACGATTGAGACAACGGAAATTGAGGCGCGCATCGTTAAACTGGAGAAGGGGATGGAAAAATGACGGACCTAAAGCGGCGGCTTGAAAAGCTGGAAGGGGCAATCGCGCCGGTTGACGAACCTTGGCACCGGATCATTGTTGGGCCGGGGGAAACGACGGCCGAGGTTGTGGCCCGGACCTTCGGGGATCAGGTTCCTCGAAATCTGATCATCCGGCGCATTGTGGAACCGACGAAAGATAACCCACAAGATTGAAAGAACGCCAAGATAATGGGCTTAACCGGCCAATTCGGCCAGTATTAGTGAATCCCCGCCCCCTCGCTTGGTTTGCCGCTAAGTAGGGTGTCTATCGCCCCGATTATCCGCTTCCAGGCTCTAGCCCCGTCCATATCACCCGCTGCCAACAATTCATCGGCCCGCATGGCTGCATGGATCGGCGCGTCCTGGCCGTGTTGGTCAACCAGCAGCTTGGCGGTGCGGTAAATATCAAGGTCGGAAAGTGACATCATGCAAATATATAGACTGAAAGTTTTACGCAGTTGAGATCGCGCAATTTCCCTCACAAAGCTATTTAAGCAACTTAACGGTTAATGCGATAACTGTAGCCATCACGACAAACAACAACATTTTAGCCGATGATTTTGTGTTTTTCTCAATTTCAGAAATTTTCTCGGCAAGTGCTGTAAATTTCTTACTCAAAACTCCAAGAGCTTCGGTGGTAGGCCCCGTGATTATAATTGGGTGACCGCTTTGCTCTTCGATTTCGACAACGCGAATATTATAACTAAGCGACACCCCATCTAAGGGAATGCGACGATTATCTTTGTCCTTATTCGCCCATTTCATTCCTGAACCATCGGGCTCCCATCCATAACTCCATCCATAATTTGCGCGATCGTCAAAAACGGATGTCTTCCACTCGACAGATATTCCGTTAGGTATTAAGCCAGCTCGAAAATTCTTAATAAGCTCCTCAAATTCATGATCCGAAAAGTAAACATTTATTAGAATATGACTATCAACATCTGGTAGATCGTCATAATAGATAAGATAATTGTTTTTAATATCTTCACTGTCTTTTGCTTTAATAAAAGCGCATGTCGCCTCAATTGGTGGGCGGAGCGTCTTATCTTCATTTTTATAACGGTGTTGGTACGCAGGATGAGAGAGAGTTTCGCCCGTTTCTAAATCTATATGGTCACGACCAGGAAGATAAACATCCATAGCGACTGAAATTGATGTACGGTCAGCTTCAGTGTTTCTGAGATCATGGGCCCGAAGGTTGAGTTTTACTGTCCCAATTTCAAAATCTAACAACATTTAAAGCCCCCAGCCCATCACAAGAAATATTTATCTTCGCCGCCACTCCCACGGTGGGACAAATTCCGAAGCCCATATCCCGCGCTTTGCCTCTTTGGCTTCGTTCTCTTGCGGAACGTAATCGAGTGAATATTGCCGGTAGGCCAGCGCCCAGCCCTCACTCACCATCCAGGCGTTCAGGTCTTCGCCGTTAAGTCGGCATACCGCGACGGTGCGCTTATACCGATCCGGCTTTCCCTTGGGTTCGCATTCTACCGGCTTTTGAGCAATCTTGTCTGCAAGGGCGAAGGCCGCATCCTTCCCGCAGCGCCAATCATCGCCGTTTCGTTTGCAAGTCTGACGGCTTTCGGGTGCGTCAATTCCATACAAGCGTATGCGCTGGCCGTGAATCTCAACGGTATCGCCGTCAATGATAGAAGCAGCGTCCGATAAATTGGCGGCAAAAGAGGGAAGAGAGAATAGAAAAGCGAAAAGAAAAAATCTCACCGAAGAAACCCGACCCGAACCCAAATACCAGCAACGATTAGCCAACGGAGAACCTGCCAAACGATAACTGTGACCATAAACCAGAGAGGCACCAAAACTACTATTCCCCAGCCAAAATTTTCCCAAAAAACCGTTGAAGACGTTTTGCTGGCGCTGACAGCCGAGAAATATGCATACCCCGTGGACGCCACCGCAGAGATAATTGCCGCGACAATCCACGCCCTAAATAACCCTCACTTCCAATTCATCGAGCTGGCCCCTTAGAAAACAGCTTGGGTGGAACTTACGGCCCCGACCGTATTTTCTTGCACCGGAAGCACCTGGGCGGGCGGGTTGCCCTGAAATTGGGGGTGAGCCTTGGCCGCGTCATCGGCAAGGCGGACCGCGCCGGACAGAAAGGCCAGCACGTCCAACACGCGCAAGACAGCCAGCAGGGCTTCCATTGTTACCCCCCCTTGTCGGTTGCATCATCCGGGGAAAATCTACCATAACCGGGGAAAAGTAGGGGCCAAGGAAAAGCCGGGCGGTTTTGAAAAATGCGGGACCGGGCCAAGACACGGCCCTCAAGGCAAAAAACTGGCGCGGCAGTTAAAAAAACCGAAAACAAAGGCGATTTATCGAAAATGACGGGCCGGGAATAAAATACTGGGCGGAAATACAAAAGGCCCGCCGAGGCTCCAGTTTTTGCAGCCCATAAAGGGACGATTTTCCCCGGCCCGGCAATTAAGCCGGATTTTCTTGAGCAATACGCGAAAGGGGCGGAACGGCCCCCTAATCCTTTATGCCCCTTTATGGATGGGTAGAAGGATGGGTATAACAATCCAGGAAAATACTATCTTATTGTTTAATATATGATTTTTGGCAATAAATGGCGGAAGGGGGGAGATTCGAACTCCCGGTACGGTTACCCGTACGCCGCATTTCGAGTGCGGTGCATTCAACCGCTCTGCCACCCTTCCGAAGTGGTGCGCGCCGACGGTCGCGGAAAGAGGGCGGGAGAGTAACCAAGCCCGCCCCAACCCGCAATCAGCCGGCTTTTTCTGGCCGTGCCCGCTGGTTGACATATAAAAGAAGCGGGCTATAGTGCCGCCCCTCGGGCTCAGGCCCCGACCTATTTCGCGTTTTAGGCAGGAATTACAAAAGGTTCAGTCATGTTCGCGGTCATCGTCACCGGCGGCAAGCAGTATCGGGTGGGCCAGGGCGACCGCCTGACGGTGGAACGTCTGCCGGGCGAAGTCGGCACGCTCGTCGCCCTCGACAAGGTTCTCATGATCGGCGAGGCCGGCAAGGCCCCGGTCGTCGGCACCCCGACCGTCGCCAAGGCCGCCGTGTTCGCCGAAATCATCGCCCAGGATCAGGGTGACAAGGTCATCGTCTTCAAGAAGCGCCGGCGCAAGAACTACCGTCGCCGCGTCGGCCACCGCCAGGAGCAGACGCGGCTGCGCATCGTCGGCGTCAGCGCCACCGGCGAAAAGCCTGCCTTCACCCCGACCGTGAAGAAGGCCGCCGCCCCCGAATCCGCCCCGGCCGGCAAGACCGCGAAGAAAGCCGCAGCCAAGGGTCAGGGCGAGAGCAAGAGCAAGAGCAAACCCAAAACCAAATCCGCGTCCAAAGCGAAGGCGAAGGAGTAACCACCATGGCACACAAGAAAGCGGGCGGCTCATCGCGCAACGGCCGCGACAGCGCCGGGCGTCGGCTTGGCGTCAAGCGCGCGGGCGGGCAGATCGTTCTCGCCGGCAACGTGCTGGTGCGCCAGCGCGGCACCACCTTCCATGCGGGCGCCAACGTCGGCATGGGTCGCGACCACACGCTGTTCGCGCGCGCTGACGGCCAGGTCCGCTTTCGCGCCGGTCGCGGCGGGCGCACGTACGTGAGCGTGGAGCCGACGGCCTAGATCGCCGACCGGCCACTTGCGCGGGTTGCGCGGGGGAATGGCCGGGCCATTCCCCCGTTTTGATTTTTGGGCCCCGATCCACCATGAAATTTCTCGACGAAGCCAAGATTTTCGTCAAAAGCGGCGACGGCGGGCCGGGCTGCGTCGGATTCCGCCGCGAGAAGTTCATCGAATTCGGCGGTCCCGACGGCGGCGACGGCGGCCGGGGCGGCGACGTGATCGTCGAATGCGCGACCGGGCTCAACACCCTGATCGACTTCCGCTACCAGCAGCATTTCAAGGCCGCGCGCGGCGGCCACGGCATGGGCCAGAACCGCTCCGGGGCGAAGGGGGCCGATGTCGTTTTTCGCGTGCCGGTCGGAACGCAAGTCCTGGACGAGACCAAGGAACACATCGTCGCCGACTTGACCGAACCCGGCCAGCGGATCGTGCTCGCCAAAGGCGGCGACGGCGGCTTCGGCAACGCCCACTACAAATCATCGACCAACCGCGCGCCGCGCAAGTCGACCCCGGGCTGGCCGGGCGAGGAACGCTGGCTGTGGCTGCGGCTGAAGCTGATCGCCGACATCGGCCTGATCGGCCTGCCCAACGCCGGCAAATCGACCTTGCTCGCGGCGCTGACCCGCGCGCGGCCCAAGATCGCGGCCTATCCGTTCACCACGCTGCACCCCAATCTCGGCGTCGCCTCGGCCGACGGGGACGAATTGATCCTCGCCGACGTGCCCGGCCTGATCGAGGGCGCGCACCAGGGCGCCGGCCTCGGCACGCGCTTTCTCGGTCATGTGGAACGCTGCCCGGCGCTGCTGCACCTGGTCGACGGCACCCAGGGCGACGTGGCAGAAGCCTGGCGCACGGTGCGGCGCGAACTGAAGGCGTACGGCGCCGGGCTCGCGCGGAAGCCCAAGATCGTCGCCCTCAACAAGTGTGACGCGCTGACGCCCGAAGCGATCGCCGAAAAGCGCTTGGCGCTGGCCAAGGCCCGTTTCGGCAACAAGGCCAAGGCGAGACTGAACGAGGTTGCCGTCATTTCCGGCGTCGCCGGCACCGGGCTCAAGGAATTGACTCGGCGCTTGCGCGATCTCGCGCGCGCGAAACGCAAGCGCCGGATGAAAACATCTTCGGGTCGCGCCGGGCCCAAGGCGCGCCGGGCGGCGGAGATCGAAGTCCGATGAGCGAAAGCGAAACACATAAACCACCGCCGGCGACGCCGCTGGAAGCGGGCCGCCGCGTGGTGATCAAGGTCGGCTCGACCCTGCTGGTTGACCCCGAACGCGGCACCGTCTATCGGCGCTGGCTCGAGGCGCTGGCCGAAGACGTCGCCCGTCTGCGCGGGCGCGGCCAGGAGGTGCTGATCGTGTCCTCGGGCGCGGTCGCGGTCGGAAGGCGCCATCTCGCCTTTCCCGACGGCGATCTCACACTGACGGAAAAGCAGGCGGCGGCCTCGGTCGGCATGGTTCACCTCGCGCATGCCTATCACGAAACCCTCGCCCGCCACGGCCTTGCGGTCGCGCAGGTGCTGTTGACCCTCGACGACACGGAAAACCGGCGGCGTTACCTCAACGGGCGCAACACGCTCAACGAAATTCTCCGCCTCGGCGCGGTACCGCTGATCAACGAAAACGACACGGTGGCGACCGACGAAATCCGCTTCGGCGACAACGACCGGTTGGCGGCGCGGGTGGCGGCGATGGTCAGTGCCGATATTCTTGTGCTGCTCTCCGACATCGACGGCCTCTACGACCGCGACCCGCGCCGCTACGACAACGCGCGCTTCGTTCCCGAGGTGCGCTCGATCGGTCCCGAGATCGAGGCGATGGCCGGGCGCCCCGGTTCGGCCTACGGCTCGGGCGGCATGGTGACCAAGCTTGCCGCCGCGCGCATCGCCACCGCCGCCGGTTGCCGCATGGTGATCGCCGCCGGGCACGTGCTGGCGCCTCTGAAGGCGATCGAAACCGGCGCGCGCTGCACCTGGTTCGTGTCCGATTCCACCCCGCGCGCGGCACGCAAGCGTTGGATCGCGGGCGCGCTCAAGCCCTCGGGTACGGTCACCGTGGACGATGGCGCGCTCAAGGCCCTCGAATCGGGCAAGAGCCTGCTGCCGGCGGGCGTCATCCGCGTCGACGGCGATTTCCAGCGCGGCGACGCGGTGCGGGTGCTCGATCCGACGGGAGGCGAGATCGCGCGCGGCCTCGCGGCCTATGCCGCCGACGAATCGCGCCGCATCGCCGGCCATAAAAGCGGTGAAATCGAATCGATTCTCGGCTACCGTGGACGGGACGAGATGATTCATCGCGACGATCTGGTTGTGACCAAGGCCGGGGGCGAGCCGGGAGAAACGCCATGACACCCCCCGTGATCGAGTGTGCGCCCGACGGCCCGTATCTGGTCAAGAATCTCGACCGGCTCGTGAACGCGCGCGGGGAAAGACTCGCGACCAAGCCGGTCACCGCGTTGTGCCGTTGCGGGCGCTCATCGACCAAGCCTTATTGCGACGGCACCCATAAAAAAGCGGGTTTCTCGAGCGCGCGAGATGCGGGCGTCGGCGCGCCGCGCGCGAGTTACACGGGCCGGCGGTTGACGATTCACGACGACCGCGAAATTTGCGCGCACGCGGGATACTGCACCGAGGGCTTGCGGACGGTCTTCGTGTCCGGGCGGGAACCGTGGATCGATCCCGACGGCGCGGCCGTGGAACGCGTCATCGCCGTCATCGAACAATGCCCTTCGGGCGCGCTCAGCTACAGCCTCGATGGGGTCGAGCATCGGGATCAGGCGCGCGAGCCGTCGATTGCCGTGACCGAGAATGGCCCTTACGCCGTTGTTGGCGGCGCGCGGCTGGTCGGGGCCGACGTCAAGCGCGGTGCTTCGACGGAACACTTCACGCTCTGTCGTTGCGGCGCCTCCAAGAACAAGCCGTTCTGCGACGGTAGTCACTGGGACATCGGCTTCAAGGATGACGCGGGCTAACTCATGACCGCCCGTTCCGCCCGCAAGACGCCCGCCCGTAGCGGCAAGGCGTCCATCGCGCTCTTGATGGAGGGGATCGGCCGTGCCGCGCGCGCCGCCGCCGCTCAACTGGCGGAAACGCCGGCCGCGACCAAGACCGCCGCGCTCAACGCCGCCGCCGAGGCCCTGATCGCCGCGCGCGCCGATATTCTCGCCGCCAACGCCCGCGATTTCGACGCTGCCCGTCGCGGGGGCATGTCCAAGGCCATGTTGGATCGGCTGATGCTCGACGACGGTCGTATCGATGCCATGGCCAAGGGCATCGCCGAGGTGGCGGCGCTGCCCGATCCGGTCGGCGAGGTGATCGCCGACTGGACGCGGCCCAACGGCCTCAGGATCCAGCGGGTGCGCGTGCCGATCGGCGTGATCGGCGTCATCTTCGAATCGCGGCCCAACGTCGCCGCCGACGCGGGCGCGCTCTGCCTGAAGGCGGGCAACGCCTGCATCCTGCGCGGCGGCTCCGACAGCCTGCAATCGGTCGGCGCCATCGTCGCGGCCCTGCGCCGCGGGCTTGCCCGGGCCAAGGTGCCGGAAGCGGCGATCCAGATGGTCCCCGTCGCCGACCGCGCCGCCGTCGGCAAGATGCTGACCATGACCGAGTTCATCGACGTGATCGTGCCGCGCGGCGGCAAATCGCTGATCGAGCGGGTGACGGCGGAAAGCCGCGTGCCGCTGTTCAAGCACCTGGAAGGGCTCTGCCATACCTATGTCGACGGCGCCGCCGATCCGGCCAAGGCACGCGCCATCGTGCTCAACGCCAAGATGCGTCGTACCGGCATTTGCGGCGCGACCGAAACCCTGCTGGTGGACCGCGCGAAGTTCCGGGAACTTCTGCCGCCGATCCTTGGTGACCTGATCGCGGCCGGCTGCGAGGTACGGGGCGACGCCGATGCGCGTGCCCTCGATCCGCGCGTCAAGCCGGCGACGGAAAAGGATTGGGACACGGAATATCTCGACGCGATCATTTCGGTCCGGGTGGTGGACGGGGTCGCGGGGGCGATCGAACACATTCGCGCGCACGGCTCGAACCACACGGACGCCATCGTCACCGAGGACGCGGCGACGGCCGAAACCTTCCTCAAGAAAGTGGATAGCGCCATCGTGCTGGTCAACGCCTCGACCCAGTTCGCCGATGGCGGCGAATTCGGCATGGGCGCGGAAATCGGCATTTCGACCGACAAGCTGCACGCGCGCGGGCCGGTCGGGGTCGAGCAGTTGACCAGCTTCAAGTACGTGGTGCGCGGCACCGGGCAATGCCGGGCGTGAACGCCGGGTTGCGGGCGAAGAGAGCGGCCGCGCCGGGGCCCAAAAAAAACACGTCCAAACCCGCTCGCCGCCGGGCCGAGCGGATCGGCCTGCTCGGCGGCTCGTTCAATCCCGCCCACGAGGGCCACCTCCACATCAGCCGCCAGGCGCTCGCCAGGCTGCGCCTCGACGAGGTTTGGTGGCTGGTGTCGCCGCAAAACCCGCTCAAGCCCGCGCGCGGCATGACGCCGCTAGAGGCCCGGATCCGGGTCGCGCGCGACATCGCCCGCCATCCCCGCATCCGCGTCAGCGCCATCGAGGCCGAACTCGGCACCGTCTATACCGCCGAAACCCTGAAACGCCTGGTCGCGCGATTCCCAAAGATCCGATTCGTGTGGCTGATGGGCGCCGACAACCTGATCCAAATTTCCCGCTGGCGCGACTGGCGTTCGATTTTCACCACCGTGCCGGTTGCGGTTTTTGCGCGGCCCGCTTATTCTCTACGAGCGCTGGCCTCCGTGGCCGCCCGGCGGTTCGCCAAGGCGCGAATCTCGGGAACGGCGGCTGGCGCCTTGGCGGACATGCGCCCGCCGGCCTGGGCATTCCTTCGCATTCGGCTCAGCGCCGCGTCCGCCACCGCAATCCGCGCGCGCGGCCCGGTCGAAAGCCCGGGCGCGACCGAAGCATGGAGACGACGCCCATCACGCGACGGATAGCAAAACAACTTCCACCGACGAGCCGCAGCCTGCTCAAACTGGTGGAAAAATCCCTGGACGACGACAAGGCCGAGGACGTCGTCGTTATTCCCCTCGTCGGCAAGTCCGATATCGCCGATTTCATGGTGGTGGCGACCGGGACCTCCCAGCGCCATCTCGCCACCCTCGCGCAGCACCTGCGCGAACGGGTCAAGGCGAAGCTCGCCCGCGACACCCGGATCGAGGGCGAGGGCCCGCACGATTGGGTGCTGGTCGATCTCGGCGACGTGATCGTTCACCTGTTTCGCGGCGAAACCCGCGCCTTCTATGCACTCGAAAAGCTTTGGCTCGACGCGCCGACCAAAGCGCGCGCGCGGGCGGTCTGAGGGCGCGTTGCGTTTCACCATCGCCGCTGTCGGGCGAAGCGGAAGCGGGCGAGGCAAGGGCGCGGAAGCGCGCTCCTTGTTCGAGGCTTACGCCGGCCGTCTCGCTTCTTCGCTCGTGCTCAAATATTGCGAGGAAAAACGAAAGCTTCTGCCCGCGGAACGCAAGCGCAGGGAAGCCGAACTGCTGCTCAAGCTCGTGCCCAAGGGGGCGCTGGTGGTGGCGCTCGACGAAAAGGGCAAGGCTTTTGCCAGCGCTGACTTCGCCCGCCTGCTCGGGACTTGGCGCGGCCGGGGCGAACGGCATATCTGTTTCCTGGTCGGCGGGGCCGACGGCCTCGACGATTCGGTCCTGAAAGGGGCGGGGCTGGTGCTCTCGCTCGGCCCCATGACCTGGCCGCACCTGCTGGTTCCGGCCCTGCTCGCGGAGCAGCTCTACCGTGCCGAAAGCATCCTTGCCGGACATCCCTATCATCGGGAATAAAGTAATATAGCCTTGTTGCGATCATGACCCCGAAGCCGCCCAACCCGGCTCCCGCCCGCCCGCGCCCGGTGGTGCTGTGCGTCCTCGACGGCTGGGGCGAGCGCGAACCGGCCGCGGACAACGCCATCGCGCTGGCGAGGACGCCGAACTGGGATCGCTACCTGCGCGAATGCCCGCACGCGCGGCTGGAGGCTTCCGCCCTCGACGTCGGCCTGCCCGAAGGCCAGATGGGCAATTCCGAGGTTGGGCACATGAATCTGGGCGCGGGCCGGGTCGTCATGCAGGAACTGCCGCGCATCGGCCGGGCGATCGCGACCGGCGAACTCGCGCGCAACCCGCGCCTGCTCGATTTCGTCGCCGCGCTCAAGAAAAGCGGCGGCACTTGCCATCTGATGGGGCTGCTTTCCCCGGGCGGCGTGCATTCGCACCAGGATCACATGGCGGCGCTGGCGCACATCGTCGCGAACGCAGGCGTACCGGTGGCGGTGCACGCGTTTCTCGACGGGCGCGACACGCCGCCCAAGAGCGCGCTCCAATATCTCGCAGGTTTCGAAGCGGCGACGCGAAACGCCTCCGGCGCGCGCATCGCCACCGTGATCGGGCGTTATTTCGCCATGGACCGCGACAAGCGCTGGGAGCGGGTGGCGCAGGCTTTCGCGTCCCTCGTCGACGGCCGAGGGGAACGGGCGGGTTCGCCGCGCGCCGCCGTCGAAGCCGCCTATGCGCGCGGCGAAACGG
>VGZQ01000091.1 GCA_016872535.1 Rhodospirillales bacterium
GCACTTTTGCAGCCGTCGCGTTGGCCGCGGCGTTGGCCGTATCGGGCGCCGCCCAGGCGCAGATGAAGCCGATGACTCTCGGCACCGCCTCCGTCGGCGGGACGTATTTCATTTACGGCGGCGTGGTTGCGAGCCTCTTGACCGAAAAGCTCGGCGTCAACGTCTCGACCCAGCAGACCCAGGGCCCGAACCAGAACGTGATCCTGACCGACGGCAAGCAGGTCGAACTCGGCATGACCACCATGGGCGTCGCGCTGCAAGCCTGGAATGGCACCGGCGATTGGACCAAGGGCAAGAAGTACAACAACATCCGCGCCGTGTTTCCCATGTACGACACGCCGTTCCACTTCATCACCACGGAAAAGAGCGGCATCAAGTCGGTCGCCGACCTGAAGGGCAAGCGCGTGGGCGTCGGGCCCAAGGCCGGCACCTGCGGCACCTACTTTCCGCTCATGTTCAAGGCGCTCGGCATCGACATGGACATCCGCTTCGGCCAGGCGAGCGACATGGGAAGCCAGCTCGGCGACGGCCTTCTCGACGCGTTCCCGTTCTGCGCCGGCGTGCCGATCGCGATCTATACGGAACTGGAGGCGCAGCGTCCGGTCCGCTTCTTCACCTTCACAGACGCCGAGCTCGCCAAGGTCAAGAAGGATATTCCGGAGCTTTCCGACTCGGTCATCCCCAAGGGCACCTACAAGACCCAGACCGAGGACCACAAGACCGTCGGCCTCTACAACTTCTTCATCGTCCACAAGGACATGGATGCCGACACGGTCTACAAGATCGCCAAGGCGGTGCTGGAAAACAACGCCGCCATGGTCAAGGGCCACGCGGCGGCCAAGGAAACCCTGATCCAGAACTGGACCAAGAACACGTTCCTGCCGTTCCATCCGGGCGCGGTGAAGTATTACAAGGAAAAAGGGATCACTATTCCCGCTAACCTCGGCGGCTGATCCGAAACCTCTTCGGCCGGCGCCGCGTCGCCAATGACGCGGCGTCGTGCTCGAGGGGAGACCAGATCGCGCCGATGACCGTTCCGCCCGCCGCCAACGCGCCCGAAACGCCAGCCGAAACGCCGAGCGAGCTTGAGTTCTCGGGCAGCCAGCGCACCCTCGTCGGCTGGCAGAAGGCGCTGTTCTACTGGCTCTGCGCCGGGTTCACGGCGTTCCACCTGATCGTCCTCAACGTCTATCCGATCGATTCGATGTATCTCCGCGCCGTGCACCTGGGTTGGGGCTCGGTGATCGGTTTCGGCTTTTTCGCTTGGCGCGCGGGCGCGGCGAAAGGGCCGATCCCTTGGCACGACTGGCTGTTGATGGCGGCGTCCGCCGCGTGCGCGGGCTACGTGGTCGTGTTCCTCGACGAGCTGCAGATCCGCGCCGGCGCGCTCTACACGGCGGCCGATTTCGCCGTCGGCCTCGCCGGCACCGCGCTGGTGCTGGAACTCGCGCGTCGCCTCGCCGGCACCGCGTTGATGCTCATCGCCGGGGTGTTCCTGCTCTACGCCTTCGTCGGCCCTTGGATGCCGGGCGTGCTGTATCACAAGGGCTTCAACGTCGGGTTCATCTTTTCCTACATCTTCAGCGAATACGGCATCTTCGGCGTGACGCTGGAGGTGTCGTCGACCTTCATCATCATGTTCACCGCGTTCGCCGCCTTCCTCACCAAGTCGAAGGCGGGAGATTATTTCAACGACCTCGCCGTCGCCCTGGTCGGCTGGGCGCGCGGCGGCCCGGCCAAGGTCGCGGTGGTGTCGGGAATCCTGTTCGGCTCGATTTCCGGCTCCTCGGTCGCCAACGTGGTCGCGTCGGGCTCGGTCACCATTCCGATGATGCGCCGGGTCGGCTACGACCGCGCCACCGCCGGCGCGGTCGAGGCGACCTCCTCGACCGGCGGCCAGATCACGCCGCCGGTGATGGGCGCGGGCGCGTTCATCATGGCCGAAGTCACCGGCATTCCCTATTCGACCATCGCGCTCTCGGCGATGATCCCGTGCTTTTTGTTCTACATCGCCTGCTACGCCCATTGCGACCTGCACGCGGTGCGCAACGGCCTGCGCGGAATCCCGCGCGCCGAACTGCCGGCGCTGATGCCTCTCCTGAAGCAGCTTTACATGCTGGCGCCGGTCGTCGTCCTGGTCACCGCCTTCGTCATGGGTTACTCGGGGTTCCGCTCGGCAATGCTCGGCATCTTCGCCGCCGTGATCGCGAGTTGGTTAAACGCCCGCTTCCGCATGGGTCCGCGCGCGGTGGTCGACGCCCTCGAAATGGCGGCCAAGGATTGCCTGCAGCTGGTCGCGGTCTGCGCCGCGGCCGGCATCATCGTCGGCGTGATCGCGTTGACCGGCGTCGGCGGGCGGTTCTCGTCGCTGGTGCTCGCGGTCGCCGGGCAAAGCCAGGTGCTGGCGCTCCTGATGACCATGGTGGTGGTGACGATCCTGGGCATGGGCATGCCGACCACGGCGGCCTACGCCATCGCCGCGGCGGTGGTGGCGCCGGGCCTGATCCGCATGGGCGTGCCGCCGCTGGTCGCGCACATGTTTATCTTCTATTACGCGGTGCTCTCCGCCATCACGCCGCCGGTCGCGGTCGCCTCCTTCGCCGCGGCGGGCATGGCCCAGGCCGATCCCTGGCGAACCTCGTGGATCGCGGTCAAGTTCGGGCTCGCCACGTTCATCGTGCCGTTCATGTTCTTCGCCAGCCCGGCGTTGATCGGCCAGGGCACCTGGTGGGAAATCGTCAACGTCGGCCTGACCGCGGCGTTCGGGGTGTTCGCGCTCGCGTGCGCGACCGAAGGCTGGCTCAACGGGCCGCTGTCCGCGCCGCTGCGCGTGGCGCTGTTCGCGAGCGCGATCGGTTTGATCCACCCCGAAGACATCAGCTCCTTTGTCGGCGCCGGCACGGCGATCGCGATCTGGATCTACCAGCGCTGGCGGCACGGCCCCGACCCGGGGGAGAAAATCCCGCCGGCGGCGCCCCAGGCCGCCGCCTCGCGTTGAATTCGCGCGCCAACCCGCGCATACTTGGACGCAGACTCGAACGCCGTTCATCGTCGGGGAGCACGCGGCCTTGGCCAAGCGCGCCGATTTCGACCAAATTCTCGCCGATCATCAAACCTGGGTTGCCGGCCGGGGCGGCGCGCGCGCGGTCCTGATCGGCTGGAGCCTCCGCGGCGCGGATTTGCGCGCGGCGGACCTGCGCGGCGCCGATCTCCGCCGCGTCGATTTCGCGGGCGCCAATCTGGAAGGCGCGAACTTGCGCCGCGCCGACCTCTCGGATGCCTCCTTCGTCGGCGCCAATCTCGGGAGCGCGCTCTTGGACGAAGCCGACCTTTCGGAAGCCGACATGCGCGGCGCCAACCTCGCCGGCGCGTCGTTCGTCAACACCGAGGTGTGGCGGACCAATTTCAAGGGCGCGATCGTCGCGCCCGAAACGCTGCACCGGTTGCTCGGCTGCCGCCGGCCGGATAAGTGACGGCGCGGAACGTAACGGCCGGGCACGAGCCGGCCCGAAACGCGATGACCCACGGCGGCCTCGTCGCCTGGAAATTTTCATGAGACGAAAACGGCGCAAGGGGGGAATCGTGTCGCGCGCGCTCGCGCTCTTGGTGTGGGGCGCGGTCGCCGCGATCCTCGCGCTCGGCTTTTTCGCCTACGATCTGCCCGACGTCGAACGCGCGTTCCGTCCGACGCGCGCGCCGTCGGTGGTGGTGCGGGCGGCCGACGGCACGGAACTCGCCCGCGTCGGCGAAATCTGGGGTCGGCCGGTGCCGCTCGCGGAGCTGCCGCCCGAACTGCCGCTCGCCGTGATCGCGACCGAAGACCGCCGCTTCTACCAGCACTTCGGCCTCGACCTCGTCGGCGTCGCCCGCGCGGCGCTCGCCAACCTGCGCGCGGGCCGCGCGGTCCAGGGCGGCTCGACGCTGACCCAGCAGCTCGCTAAGAACCTGTTCCTCAGCCCCGCGCGCACGCTCCGGCGCAAGGTCCAGGAGGCGCTGCTCGCGTTGTGGCTGGAAAGCCGCTTCGACAAGGAGGAAATCCTCACCGTCTATCTCAACCGCGTCTATTTCGGCGCCGGGGCCTACGGCGTCGACGCGGCGGCGCGGCGCTACTTCGATACCGACGCGCGCGGTCTCTCGCTCTACCAGTCGGCGCTGCTGGCGGGGCTTTTGAAGGCGCCGTCGCGGCTCAACCCGCTCGCCAGTCCCGAACGCGCGCACGCGCGCGCGGCCCAGGTGCTGGAGAACATGGCCGCGCTCGGCTTCGTGACCGAGGACGAAGCCCGCGCCCTCGGCCAAGCCCCGCCGCCCCGCCCGCCGGAACGGAGAGAAGCGCCGAAACCCCAGGCCCGCTATTTGGCCGATTGGGTGACGGAACAGCTTTCCGATTTCGTGACCCTGGGCGATCGCGACCTGATCGTCGAAACCACCGTCGATGCCCGGTTGCAGCGCGCGGCGGAAGGCGCGCTCGCGCGCGCCTTCGCCGAGCCCGCGCCGGGCGGGCCGGAACAGGCGGCGCTGGTCGCGCTCGATTTCCGGGGCGCGGTCCGGGCTCTGGTCGGCGGGCGCGATTTCGGCCAAAGCCAGTTCAACCGCGCGACCGGCGCGCGCCGCCAACCCGGTTCCGCCTTCAAGCCGGTGGTCTATCTCGCCGCGCTCGAAGCCGGACTCGATCCCGCCCAGCGCTTCGTCGACGGCCCGTTTTCCATCGCCGGCTACAGCCCCCGCAACTACGAAGGCACGTACGCGGGCGAGGTGGGCCTGGCCGAGGCGGTCGCGCGCTCCATCAATACGGTCGCGGTCCAGGTGGCGGTGCAGACGGGGCTCGCGCGCGTGGTGGACATGGCGCGGCGCCTCGGCCTCGGCGACGGGTTCGAGGCCGACGCCAGCCTCGCGCTCGGCACCGGCGAAGTGACGCTGCTCGACCTCACGGCGGCTTTCGCGGTGCTGGCCAACGGGGGCGAACGCGCCTGGCCTTACGCGATCGAGCGCATCAGCGACGGCGACGGCCGCGTCCTCTGGCGGCGCCAGGGCGAAGGCGCCGAGCGCATCGCCGACCAAGGCCACGTGCGCACCCTGGTCGGCTGGCTCCGGGGCGCGGTCGAAGGCGGAACGGGGCGCGCCGCCCGGCTCGACCGCGACGCCGCCGGCAAGACCGGCACGACGCAAAATTTCCGCGACGCCTGGTTCGTCGGCTTCACCGCCGACCTGGTTGCAGGCGTGTGGATGGGCAACGACGACGCGAGCCCGATGAAAAATGTCACCGGCGGCGGGCCGCCCGCGCGCCTCTGGCGCGATTTCATGCTGGAGGCCCACCGAGGCCTGCCGCCGAAACCCCTCTATTGACGCGAATGGAAATCGTCCCGTGATGGCCTGGATTTGGGTCCCGATTACGATCTTCGCCGCGCTGCTGCAGACGCTGCGCAACACCGCGCAGCGGCACTTGGTCGACCGGGTCGGCACGCTCGGCGCGACGTTGGTGCGTTTTCTCTACGGTCTGCCCTTCGCGGTCGCCTTCGTCCTGCTCGCGTGGGCGATCCGCGACGTGCCCGTCGACGCCGCGTGGCGCCTCGCGGGGCCGATGTTCTTTTTCTGGATGGTCGTGGGCGCGGCGGCCCAGATCGCGGCGACCGCGTTGTTGTTGCGCGCCATGAAGGAGCGCAACTTCGCCCTCGGCGTCGCCTATTCGAAAACCGAGGGAATCCAGATCGCCGTGTTCGGATTGGTCTTTCTCGGCGATCCGCTGACGTGGGCCGCGGCGGCGGCCATCGTCGCGGCGTCCCTTGGCGTGATGATGGTCTCCGTCCCCAAGAACGCGGCCTTGCGCCAGCTGTTGGTCGGCGGCTGGACCACCCGCGCGGCGCTCTACGGGATCGCCTCCGGGACCGCGTTCGCGCTCGCTGCCGTCGGCTTTCGCGGCGCGATTCTCGATTTGGCGCCGCTCGATTTCCTGGCGGCGGCGACCTACACGCTCGTCTGGGCGCAACTGACGCAGACCGTATTGCTGGGCGGCTGGCTGTGGCTGTTCGACCGCGCCGTCGCGGCCGCCGTCATGCGCGCCTGGCGGGTTTCGGCGCTGGCCGGATTCCTCGGCGCCTCGGCCTCGGCGCTCTGGTTCACGGCGTTCGCGCTGGAGCCGGCGGCGCACGTGCGCACCCTCGGCATGGTCGAGCTGATCTTCAGCTACGCGGTGTCGGCCCGGTTGTTCCGGGAAAAATTCGCGCCGCGCGAATTGGCGGGGCTGGTCTTGCTCATGGCGGGCCTGGTCGGGATCGTTCTGGCGGGCTAGGCTCTAAAGGCCCGGCCCTTCCACGGGAAAAACGCCGGCACAGTTTCGCGGTAGCGCGCGTAAGCCTCGCCGAAGCGGGCGAGGAGGCGGCGTTCCTCGTAGCGCGATCCGATCCATAAATAGAGACTCGCCCACACCGCGGTCGCCAGCGTGAACTCGTCGGCGACGCGCCCCCACAGCAATAAAAACGCGCCCGCATAGAGCGGATGGCGGACGTAACGGTGGAAGCCCGATAGATTGAGCGGCTCCTCGTCGTCGAGAAACCTACCCTGGGCCGCGGCGCGGAGCTGCGCCGTACCGGCGAAGCGCCCGAGGTCGTAGCGAAAAAGGGCGGCGACCAGCACGCCCGCGCCGATCAGCGTCATCGCCCATTGCGCGGGAACGAGCCAAGCGGGGCGCGTGAACGGCTCGGCCCCTCCCAAAAGTACCCATCCGGCGGCGACGGTGAGCGCCACGTGCAGGAGCGCGAACAGGTTGTAGGCGAGCCGGTAGCCCGCGCGCAAATAGGGCTTGAGGCGGGCCTTCACCCGCGCGTCGGCGAGAAGCGAATGGCCGCAGCCGAACGCGAGCCAGAGAGCCGCGTAGAGAAGATGAAAGGCGAACACAGAAACGCGCCTACGCGGCGGCGCGGCGCCGAGGTGCCTTGCCAAGAGGAAGCTGAAGTACGATCCGTTCGAATCCGACCTTGGGAACGAGCCTTCCGCGCGGGCCGCGCTTCAAGGTGATCAGGCCGCAGGCCGCCATGCGCTTCAGGGTGCGCGAAAGGTTGGATTTCTCGCGTCCGCTCGCGCGCGCGAGCGCGTCGAGGGAGTCGGGGTTGCGTTCGGCGATCAAGGCGAGCAGGGCCCGGTTGCCCTCGGATAGGATTTTGGCGAAGGATTCGGCCGACGTAAACCAAACCTTGGGGTCGCGCGGCGAGGGCTTCAGCTTGCCCCGGGCGATGGCGAGCGTGCGCGCCTTCATCTCGGCGTAGGAGGCGATACCGACATTGAGGGTGGTCATTTCACAACTCCGCGTTCCTTGAGGATCGAATCCACGTCCGTCCAGAAATCCGCCAGCAGTTCCGCGGCGCTCCGGTATTCGTAGGGCTTGGTTGCGCGCGGCCCGTGGCGGTGATCACGCGCTTCCGGCGTACGCCGCCTCCGTCCCGGTGGCGGATGGGCGTTGTCGTAGCCCGCCAACCGGCGCCCGGCCGCATCGTGCAGCGTCAGTGAATAGCTCAGCCCGTGCGGCCGGTCGGGCAAGGGCGGCACGCGCTTGACCACGAACTTGACCCAATGACCGCCGCCCGGGTCCACCACCAGCACCTGTCCGTCGAGCAGCAGCAGATCACCCAATGCCGGGTCGTGCCGAAAGGCGGGCATGACAAAGGTTATCAATAAATGATAACTATGACAAGAGCGCGCCTAGCGCGCCATCTTCTTGATCGTCGCCGTGGTGCTGTGGCCGGGGGCGAGTTGGGCGAGCAGCACGCGTCCGCCCCAGGATTCGACCCGGTCGGCGCCGACCACCTGGGCCTTGGCGTAGTCGGCGCCCTTGACCAGCACGTCGGGGCGCAGCGCCTCGATCAGATCGATCGGCGTGTCCTCGGCGAACACCACCACCGCGTCGACGGCGGCGAGCGAGGCGAGCACGGCGGCGCGCGCCGTTTCGGTCTGCACCGGGCGGCCGTCGCCCTTGAGCCG
This sequence comes from Rhodospirillales bacterium, assembly GCA_016872535.1. Taxonomy (NCBI): domain Bacteria; kingdom Pseudomonadati; phylum Pseudomonadota; class Alphaproteobacteria; order Rhodospirillales; species Rhodospirillales bacterium. The sequence continues at coordinate 7,972 of VGZQ01000091.1, forward strand.
CGTCACCGAATCGTCGCTGTTGAGGCCGACGATCAGCTTGTCGCACGCGGCGCGCGCTTGGGCGAGCAGCGACACGTGGCCGGGATGCAGCAGGTCGAAGCAGCCGTTGGTGAAACCGATCTTCAGCCGGCTCGCGCGCCAGGCGCGCACGCGGGCTTCCGCTTGCGCGCGGGTCATCACCTTGGCGTCGGCGTCCATCAGGTCCTGGCGGTGCAGCGCCATCGCCACCTCGTCGGCGGCGGCGGTGGCGGTTCCGGCCTTGCCGACCACGATGCCGGCGGCGACGTTGGCGATCAGCGCGGCGTCGGCGAGCGACGCGCCGGTGGCGAGCAGGGCGGCCAGGGCCGCCACCACCGTATCGCCCGCGCCGGAGACGTCGAACACTTCCCGCGCCTCGGCGCGGAACCGCTCGGGCGCTTTTCCTTCGCGCACCAGCAGCATGCCGTCGGCGCCGAGGGTGGCGAGCACGGCGCCCAACCGATGGCGCGCGATCAAGGCCTTCGCCGCCGCGGCGATCGCGTCGTCGTCGGCAAGCGTCGCGCCCGCCGCTTCGGCCAGTTCGCGTTTGTTGGGGGTCACCACGTCGGCGCCGGCGTAAGGGTTCCAGTCGCGGCCCTTGGGATCGACCACCACCAGGCGCTTCGCCGCCTTGGCCTTGGCGATCAATTGGGCGGCGACGCCGTCCGCGAGCGCGCCCTTGCCGTAATCGGATAGCACCAGCACCCGGCAATCGGCGAGCGCCTTTTCGGCCGCCGCGATCAGCCGCGCGCGCGAATCCTTGTCGAGCGGCCCGACGATTTCGCGGTCGGCGCGGAGAATCTGTTGCGCGCCGCCGACGTAGCGGGTCTTGATGGCGGTCGGACGGGCGGGATCGGCGACGAGATCGTTCGCGAGGCCGGGCTCGGCGGCGGTCAGTTGGCCGAGGCGGCGGCCGGCGTCGTCGGCGCCGACCACGCCGATCAGGCGGGCGGACGCGCCGAGGGCGGCGACGTTGCGCGCGACGTTGCCGGCGCCGCCCGGCATCGCGCTTTCGCGCTCGACGCGCAGCACCGGAATCGGCGCCTCGGGCGAAATCCGCTCGACCGCGCCCGCGACGTAGATATCCAGCATGACGTCGCCCGCGACCGCGACGCGCGCGTCCTTGAGGGACTCGACCAGGGGGACGAGGCGCGCGCGGTCGCTCATGAAACCAGCCCCAACTCGATTTCGAGCGCGCCGCACAGCATCTGGCCGAGGGTAATGTGCATTTCCTGGATGCGGGCGGTGGTGTCGGAGGGCACGATCAGCAGCGGATCGGCCAGACCCTTGAGCTTGCCGCCGCCCTTGCCGGCGAGCGCGGCAGGAACAACCCCCATCGCCTTCGCTTTTTCGAGCGCGCGGACGATGTTTTCGCTCTCGCCTGAGGTGGTGATGGCGACGGCGACGTCGCCCTTGCGGGCGAGCGCCTCTATCTGGCGCGCGAACAGGTGTTCGAAACCGAAATCGTTGCCGATGGCGGTCAGCGCCGAGGTGTCGGTGGTGAGCGCGAGCGCGGCGATGGCGGCGCGGTCCTTCTTGTAGCGCACCGTCAGTTCGGTCGCGAGATGCTGGGCGTCGGCGGCGCTGCCGCCGTTGCCGAAGAACAGGATTTTTCCGCCGGCGCGGAGCGAGGCGACGGACGCGCCGACCAGGCGGCGGAACGGCGCGGCGAGGCTCTGCGCGGTCGCGCGCTGAACGTCGGCGTGTTCGGCCATCTCGGCGGCGAAGAAGCGCTCGAGATCGGTCATAGGACCACCCGCTGGCCGGTGCGTAAAGACTCCATCGCCGCCAGGATCGCGCCCGAGGTCTCGATCAGTTCCGCCTCGTCGACCGGCGCGGTCCCGCCCGCTCTGACCGCCGCGACGAAGGCGGCGAGTTCCTCAGGCAGACCCTTGCCGGCGGCGCCGGTCCGGGTTTCGGTTCGTCCGCCTTCCGATACCGTCAGCGCGCGGAAGTCGTCGAGCACGAAGGCGGCGCCGCCCGCGAACGCCTCGATCCGTTCCTTGCCCGCCGCCGCGTCGCCGACGGCGGCGTAGACGATGGCGGCGAGGCTTCCGTCGGCGAAGCGGAGATGAATGGTCGCGTTCTCGCTCAAGGCCTCCGGCCGCCGCGGCGGCGCGGCTTCCGCGAACACGGCGCGGATCGGCTCGCCCGCGAGAAAGCGCGCGAGATCGACGAAGTGGCACGCCTCGCCGACGATGCGCCCGCCGCCCTCGTCGGCGCTGGCGGCCCACGAGTTCGGATCGAGGGCGCCGGCGTTGACGCGGAGCGTCAGCACCTTGGGCCCGGCGCGCTTGGCCAATTCCGCGCGCAAGGCACGCGCCAGCGGCGCGAAGCGCCGGTTGAAGCCGACCTGGAAAAAGGCGCCCGGCTTGGCGTCGGCGCGCGCGGCGATCACCTCGTTCAGTTGCGCGAAATCGAGGGCGAGCGGCTTTTCCACCAGCACCGCCTTGCCCGCCTTGAGCGCTTCGGCGGCGAAACGGGCGTGGCTGTCGTGGCGGGTGGCGACCAGAACAGCGTTGACGGCGGGGTTCGCCAGCACCGCTTGCTCGTCGGCGGCGGCGTTGCGGAAGCCGTGCGTCTCGCGCCCCCGTTCGGCGGACATGCCGCGCCGGGCGACCACGGTTTCCAGCACGACGCCGGGAATGCGGGCAAGCTCCGGCAGCACCGCCGAACGGGCGAACGATCCCGCACCGATCAGCCCAACGACGCAAACTCCGGGGGCGGGCGCGGCCTTCGGCGGCGCGAACGCCGCGCGCGGCCGCTCCGGCGTTTGCGGATAGGCGAGGACGACGCCGAGGCTCGGTTCCGCGCCGGCGATCAGGTCGTAGGCGCGGGTGGCTTCGGCGAACGGAACGCGATGCGTGATCAGGGGGCCGACGTCGAGGTGCGCGGTCTGCGCCCGCGCCTCGGGCGCGAG
>VGZQ01000092.1 GCA_016872535.1 Rhodospirillales bacterium
GCGCGCTCAACCGGCGCCGGTACCCGCGCCGATCGCGCCTCCACCGCCGGCTCGGGCTTCGGTGGCCGCCACGCCGCCGCCCCCGGCGGCGGAGCCGCCGCAACCAGCGGTGACCACGCGCGCCCTGACCGTCGAGGAAACCTATCGCGCTTCGCTCGCCGAACAGAGCCGGCTTCCCTCCGCCGTGGCGGGAGTATCCGAGCCTCCGGAGACCTTGATCGTTTCGTCCGAAGGGCTCGAAACGGTGCGCCGAACCCGTCAACCGGACGTCGCAGCCACATCCGCACCCGCGCGCCAAGCGGGCGTTCTCGGGGGCGGCGTCGCGCTCCGGCCCGCCGGCCAGGTCGAAAGTCCCGCCGACTCGACGGCGATCAAGATCGCGACCATCCAGTTCGCCGACGGCTCGTCCCGTCTCGACGACGAAGCCCGCCGCGTCATCGGCCAAGTCGCCAAACTGCACGGCGAAAAAGGCGGCACGTTGCGCGTGGTCGGTCATGCGTCGTTGCGCACCAAGCCGATGGATCCCGACCGCCACGCCAAGGTCAACGAGGGCATTTCGATCGCGCGCGCCAACGCGGTTGCCGGGCAGTTGGCCCGCCTCGGCGTCAAACGCGATGCCATCGTCGTCAGCGCGCGCGGCGATTCCGAACCCACGTACTACGAGATCATGGAAACCGGCGAGGCGGGCAACCGCCGCGCCGAGATTTACCTCGAAGTCAACCCCTGACCAAAACCGGCCGCGCGCCGCCGCCCACGCCCATGGAAGAGTTTCACCGCATCCGCCGCCTGCCGCCCTATGTCTTCGCCGAGGTCAACGCGATGAAGGCGCGCGCCCGCGCCGAGGGCAAGGACATCATCGATTTCGGCATGGGCAATCCGGATCAGCCGACGCCGTCGCACATCGTGCAGAAGCTGATTGAAACGGTGCGCGATCCGCACACGCACCGTTATTCCAATTCGCGCGGCATTCCGGGCCTGCGCAAGGCGCTGGTCGGCTATTACGCGCGCCGCTTCGGCGTCGACCTCGATCCCGAAAGCGAAGCGATCGTCACGCTCGGCTCCAAGGAAGGCCTCGCCAATCTGGCGTCCGCCATTTCGAGTCCCGGCGACGTGATTCTGGTGCCGAATCCGAGCTACCCGATCCACCCGTTCGGCTTCATCATCGCCGGCGCCTCGGTACGCAACGTGCCGGTGACGCCCGATCGCGAATTTCTCGCCGCCCTCGAGCGCGCGGTCCAGCACAGCGTGCCCAAACCGATCGCCCTGGTGGTCAACTATCCCAACAACCCGACCGGCATTCTCGCCGATCTCGATTTCTACGGGCAGGTCGTCGACTTTTGCCGCCGGCACGGTATTTTCGTTCTCTCCGACATCGCCTACGCCGAAATCTATTACGACGTTACGCCGCCGCCCTCGATCCTCCAGGTGCCGGGCGCGCGCGACATCGCGGTCGAGTTCACGTCCATGAGCAAGAGCTACAACATGCCCGGCTGGCGCATCGGTTTCGCCGCCGGCAACCGGCGCCTGATCGCGGCGTTGGCGCGCATCAAGTCGTACCTCGATTACGGCGCCTTCACGCCGATTCAGGTCGCGGCGGCGGCCGCCCTCAACGGGCCGCAGGAATGCGTCGCCGAAATCCGCGAAACCTACAAAACCCGCCGCAACGTCCTGGTCGAAGGGCTGAACGCCGCCGGCTGGCCGGTCGAGCCGCCGCCCGCGGGCATGTTCGTGTGGGCGCCGCTGCCGCCCCCGTTCCGGCACCTGGGCTCGCTCGAATTTTCCAAGCTCTTGCTGGCCGAGGCCGAGGTCGCGGTCGCGCCCGGGGTCGGCTTCGGCGAGCACGGCGACGGCTTCGTCCGCATCGGTCTGGTCGAAAACGTCCATCGCACCCGTCAGGCGATTCGCAACATCAAGGCCTTCCTCGGGCGCTACGGCAAGGTTATCGACGCCGATGAGCGCCGCCGCGAGCGAATCCTCGCGGCCAATAAATAACGGCGGCGGCGGGTTGTTTTTCGCCCGCCCGCCGGCGGGACCGCCGCCGCGAGCGAATCCTCGCGGCCAATAAATAACGGCGGCGGCGGGTTGTTTTTCGCCCACCCGCCGGCGGGACCGCCGCCGCGCTTCCGCGCAACGCGGCTAATTCCAAATTGTCGGGATACGCTCTAAGGTGCGGCCATGGCCGCATCCCCCCTCCGCATCGGCATCGCCGGCCTCGGCACCGTCGGCGCCGGCACGCTCAAGGTGCTGCGCGCCAACGCCGAGTTGTTGGCGTTGCGCGCCGGACGCGAGTTGAAGCCGGTCGCGGTATCGGCGCGCGCGCGCGGCAAGAACCGCGGCGTTTCGCTCGACGGCTTGCGCTGGTATGACGATCCCCTCGAACTCGCGGTCGATCCCGAGATCGACGTGGTGGCGGAATTGATCGGCGGCGCCGACGGCGTTGCGCGCGGCCTGTGCGAATTGGCGCTGCGTAACGGCAAGCACGTGGTCACCGCCAACAAGGCCCTGCTCGCCCATCACGGCGCCGCGCTGGCGCGCGCGGCGGAAACCGCCGGCCGCGCGCTCGCCTTCGAAGCCGCGGTCGCGGGCGGCATTCCGATCATCAAGGCGTTGCGCGAAGGACTGGCCGCCAACCGCATCAACCAGCTCTACGGCATCCTCAACGGCACCTGCAATTACATCCTGACGCAAATGCGGACCGAGGGCCGCGAATTCGGCGCGGTGCTCGCGGAAGCGCAGAAACTCGGCTACGCCGAAGCCGACCCGAGCTTCGACGTGGACGGCGTCGACGCCGGGCACAAGCTCGCGATCCTGGCGGCGGCGGCCTTCGGCGGCGAAGTCGACTTCGGCGCCGTCAGCCTGGAAGGCATCCGCCACGTCACGCTTACCGACATCCGTTTGGCCGAGGAACTCGGCTACCGCATCAAGCTGCTTGGCATCGCGCGCCGCACCGAACTCGGCATCGAACAGCGCGTGCACCCGTGCATGGTGCCGCTCGCGACCCCGATCGCGAGCGTCGACGGCGTCTACAATGCCGTGGTGGTGGAGGGAGATTCGGTCGGCACCGCGGTGTTCGAGGGCCGCGGCGCGGGCGAGGGACCGACCGCGTCGGCGGTGATCGCCGATTTGATGGACATCGCGCGCGGGCACAGGATTCCGGCGTTCGGGGTACCGGCGGCGCGGCTGGCGAAGCTTCCGCGCGCGCCGCTCGCCAAGCGCAAGGGTCCCTGCTACGTGCGGCTGATGGTGGTGGACCGGCCCGGCATTTTTGCCGCCGTCGCCGCCTCGTTGCGCGACCACGAGATTTCGATGGAATCGGTATTGCAGCGCGGCCGCGCCCCGGGCGCGGTGGTGCCGGTGGTGATGACGCTGCACGAGGCGACCGAGGCCGCGCTGCAACAGGCGCTCGCCGAGATCGCCAGGCACGACGGCATCGTCGAGCCGCCGCGCATGATCCGGATCGAAACCTTCGCCTGACCCGCCGGAATCCGTCGCCATGAGCGCAGACGAAGCCCAGGCCGCCGCGATCGCCGGGCGGGTGCGCGCCCAGTACGAACGCTTTCCCTATCCGCACGACGAGGCGCGCATCTCCGACGACGTGCTGGCGGGCCGCGAATTTCCGCGCGGCTGCCCGAAGCGCGAATTCGCGCTCTACTGGCCGACCCTGCCGGAACGCGACGACCTCGATATCCTGGTCGCCGGGTGCGGCAGCAATCAGGCGGCCATCCTGGGGGCGACATTGCCCAACGCGCGCATCGTCGCGATCGACATCAGCGCCGCCTCGATCGCGCGCTCCGAGGCGCTCGCCCGCGCGCACGGCGTCGCCAACGTCACCCACCTTCATAAATCCCTGCTGGAGGCGGGCGACCTCGGCCGGGATTTCGACTACATCGTCAGTTCCGGCGTGCTCCACCATTTGCCCGATCCCGACGCCGGTTTCCGGGCGCTGCGCGGCGTGCTGCGGCCGATGGGCTCGATGCTGATCATGCTCTATGGCCGCTATGGCCGCGACGGGGTGTATTTGTTCCAGGACTTGTTCCGGCGCTTAGGCGTTACCCCGGAAACGGCAACGGCCGACGACCTTCGCCATGTCGCCGATCTGGTCAAGAACGCGCCCGCCACCCATCCGATCACGCTCAGGCGCGCTTATTTCGGCGATCCGTCGGAGGCCGAGACCGTCGATCTCTTTCTCCATCCGCGCGACGTCGCGTATACGGTGCCGGAAATCCACGACACGCTCGCGCGCACCGGCCTCGCGCTGCAGGCGTGGTATTACCGCGCCCATTACTCGCCCCGCTGCACGCCGCTCGTCGATCATCCGTTCTACGAGCGCATCGAGCGATTGCCGGAACGCGAGCGCTTCGCCATCGGCGAGCTTTATCGCGCCGCCGTGCATCAGCATTTCTTCGTCGCCTGCCGCGGCGACCGTCCGCGCGCGACCTATGTGCCCGACTTCGCGGACGACAAGCTGTTCGCCCTGGTGCCGCAACTGCGCCCGTCCTTCGTCGCGGAGCCGCGCCCCGACGGCCAACCCGGATTGCGCTGCCGTCTGGGCGGTCACCTGTTCAAGATTTTGCAACTCAACTTCGATCCCATTCAAAGCCGCGTCATATCCCTGGTCGACGGCCGGCGTTCGGTCGGCGCCATCGCCGGCGAATTGCAGGGCCTCGGCGACGCGGCGACGGTGCGCGCCTATTTGCGCGGGCTGATCGAGGATTTGTGGGAGTTCGACTTCGTGTTTCTGAGGTTCCCGGGATGACGGCGATTCCGGCGACGGATTTGCGCAATCGGGCGAACGGAGAGGCGGCATACCTCGGCGTCGACGCCTCGCTCACCGGGCGGCGCTGGCAGTTGCGCGCCTCCGACGGGCGCGCGGCGCTGGCGCTCGCCCAGCGCTTCGGTCTGCCCGAAATCGTCGGTCGCGTGCTCGCCGGACGCGGTGTCGGGCTCGACCAGGTGGCGGCGTTCCTCAATCCCACGTTGCGCGCGGCTCTGCCCGATCCTTCGCGCCTCAAGGACATGGATCGCGCCTGCGAACGGCTGGCGGCAGCGGTCATGGGCGGCGAGGCCATCGCCGTCTTCGGCGACTACGACGTGGACGGGGCGACCTCGACCGCGCTGCTGTCGCGCTATCTCAAGGCGGTTGGCGCGCGCGTCCGCATCTACATCCCGGACCGGATTGCGGAAGGCTACGGCCCCAACGCGCCCGCGCTCGCCAGGCTCAAGCGCGAAGGGGCGGGCGTCGCCATCACCGTCGATTGCGGCACCGGCGCGCATACGGCGCTGGCGGCGGCTCGCGCCGACGGTCTCGACGTGATCGTCGCCGACCATCACGCGGCCGAGGCCGACTTGCCGCCGGCCTTCGCCGTGGTCAATCCCAACCGCCTCGACGACGGGAGCGGACAGGGGATGCTCGCCGCCGTCGGCGTGGTGTTCCTGATGCTGGTCGGCCTCAATCGCGCGCTGCGCGCCGCCGGGTGGTTCAAAACGCGCCCCGAGCCCGACCTGCTGCAATGGCTCGACATTGTCGCGCTCGGCACCGTGTGCGACGTGGTGCCGCTTACGGGACTCAACCGCGCGCTGGTGACGCAGGGGCTCAAGGTGATGGCCGGGCGGGGCAACGCCGGGATTGCCGCTCTCGCCGACGTCGCCGGTCTCGCCGAGCCGCCGGAGGCGTATCACGCCGGGTTCGTGCTCGGGCCCCGGGTCAACGCCGGCGGGCGGATCGGCGCGCCCGACCTCGGCGCCCGCATCCTCGCGACCGACGACGCGGCCGAGGCGGCGGAATTGGCGCGCAAGCTCGACGCCCTCAACCGCGAGCGCCAGGCGATCGAAGCGCGCGTGCTGGAAGACGCGATCGCCGCGATCGAGGCCGAGGGCGGCGCGCACGCGCTCGCCTTCGCCGCGGGCGAAGGCTGGCACCCGGGCGTGGTCGGCATCGTCGCCGCGCGCCTCAAGGAACGCTACAACGTGCCCGCGTGCGTGGTCGCGCTCGCGGGCGAAACCGGCACCGGTTCGGGCCGCTCGGTCGCGGGCGTCGATCTCGGCGCCTGCGTGATCGCCGCGCGCCAGGCGGGCCTGCTGCTGAAGGGCGGCGGGCACGCCATGGCCGCCGGCTTCACGGCCACGCGCGACCAATTGCCCGCCTTGCGCGCGTTCCTGGAGGAACGCATCGCCGCCCGGGTGCGCGAAGCGCGGATCGTGCCGACGTTGTCCTTCGACGGATCGCTCCGGCCCGACGGCGCGACGGCGGAACTGGCCGAAGCGCTCGCCCGCGTCGGGCCGTTCGGCTCGGGCAATCCCGAGCCGCGTTTCGCGCTGCCGGCCGCGCGCATCGGCTTCGCCGCGCCCGCCGGGGACGCGCACGTGCGCCTGGCCATTTCGCCCGACGGTCCCGGCCGGCCGTTGAAGGCGATCGCGTTTCGCTGCCTCGATACCGACCTCGGCCGGGCCCTGCTCGCCGCCCAGGGGGGCGTGCTGCACCTCGCCGGCAAGCTCCGCCTCGACACCTGGAACGGCGCCGCCGGCGTCCAGTTGGTGGTCGAGGACGCGGCGCTCCCGTAGGCGGGATTATTTCTTCTTGCCCTTGCCGAGAATCCTGGCGACCGCGTTCTCGGGGCTGAGCCGTTGTGCCACCGGCAGCGGGCCGACCAGCGGCCGGGCGTAGGCGAGAAACGCCTCGGTCACGTCGTGGCCCGACTTGGCGATGAAGTCGTCGGCCATGACCTTGGTCTTGCCGGCGACGTCCTTGAGCGGCGACAGCTTATAATCGACCACGTAATCGCCGACCCGGTGGATGGTGACGGTGCCGTCCGTTCCGGCGAAGCGGGCGTATTGGGCGGCCTTGATGCCGACCTCGCGCGCTTCGCGCCGGTCGGTTTCGGAAACACAGCCGAGGAACGAGCGCTGCAGGTAGCCAAACGTGTCGCCGCGCACCCGCTTGATGCCGGTTTGGTTCTTGATCGCGTCGGTGAGCAGGTCGGCGAGCGCGCCGGTCCCCGACAGCTGCACGTTGCCGTGCGCGTCCTTTTCCACGATTTTGGCGAGCTGGACCGCGATCGGCGTGCCCGATTTGTCGTGGACGCCCTCGGACACGGCGACGACGCAGCGCCCGAATTTGTCGTAAACGCGCTTCACGTCGGCGAGGAACGACTTCATCGCGAAGTCGCGCTCGGGCAGGTAAATCAGGTGCGGCCCGTCGTCCGGATAGCGCCGCGCGAGCGCGGCCGCCGCGGTCAGGAAGCCGGCGTGGCGGCCCATCACCACCGCGACATAGACCCCGGGCAGCGCGCGGTTGTCGAGATCCGCGCCGGCGAAGGCCGAGGCGACGAAACGCGCCGCCGACGGGAATCCGGGCGTGTGGTCGTTGACCATCAGGTCGTTGTCGATGGTCTTGGGGATGTGGACGCAGCGGAGCGGATGGCGCTCCTTGCGCGCTTCCTCGCTCAGGATGCGCAGCGTGTCCGAGGAATCGTTGCCGCCGATGTAGAAAAAAGTGCCGATGCCGTGCGCTTTCAGCACCTTGAAAATGTCCCGGCAGTATTTCAGGTCCGGCTTGTCACGGGTCGACCCGAGCGCCGAGCAGGGGGTATCGGCGACCCGCTCCAGGTTTTCGTTCGATTCCTGGGTCAGGTCGAGGAAGTCCTCGTTGACGATGCCGCGCACGCCGTGGCGCGCGCCGTAGACGCGCGCGACTTCCGATTGCGTGCGGGCCTCGAGAACGGCGCCGACCAGGGATTGGTTGATGACGGCGGTGGGGCCGCCGCCTTGGGCGATCAGAACTTTTCCGGCTGGCATGGGGGTCCTTTGATAACGCGGGGGAAAGAGTAAGGAGGGGGGAGGGATGTAAGGGAAAAACCCCTATACGAAGGTTTTCACGAAGGATATGATCGATACGATATATGGGAGCAGAGACGGTGAAGAAACCGGAAAAACGCTCCCTAAACAAGGTTTACCCGGGTTATCCACTGGCTTCTCGTACCCTATCCCACATGGCCCGAGGAAACGCCCCCTCCGATAACAGCGAGTCTCCATCGGGACCCGAAACGCCTTCGCTTCCGCTCATTCATATCGTCGACGACGACCCGCTCATCTGCAAGGTGCTGGTCGCCATCGTCGAGGCGGGCGGGTGGCGCACGGCGGTTCACCATTCGGCGGAAGTTTTCCTCGCCGGCCACCGAGACGGTTGTCCCGGGTGCGTTCTGCTGGACATGCGTATGCCCGGCATGAACGGCCTCGACTGCCTGCGCGAATTGAAAAAACGCAACTCGGCCCTCCCGGTGGTGATGGTGACCGGGCACGCCGACGTCGAATTGGCGGTCAAGGCCATGAAGGAAGGCGCGCTCGACTTTTTCGAAAAACCGGTAACCGCCGCGCGGGTTCTGGAGGTAGTGCGCCACGCCGTCGATTTGAGTCTGGCCGAGCATGGCTCGCGCGCCAACCGGGCCAAGACGGAGCGGTTGCTCGCCGCGCTAACCCCCCGCGAGCGGCAGGTTCTGCAACGAATTTGCCGCGGGGAGATCAACAAGGCGGTCGCCCGGCATCTCGGCATCAGCGAGAAGACGGTCGAGGTCCACCGCGCCCGGGTGATGAGCAAATTGAACGCAAAATCCCTTGCCGATCTAATTCGTATCGTGCAGGGAGACGGCCCGGCGGATCCGGAAACGCCCACGATCGACGCCGCCAAGCCGGACGCCAAGGTTCTGCCCCTGCGTACGCCGCCACCGCGGGAAAAAAGCTCGGGGCGGGCTTGATCGCGCTAGCAACCGATATTGAAAACAACTCTTAACGATTCAGGTTTGGAAATCCGACTATAGCCAGGGATTGATTTTTGATATACCAGCCACCGCCAACGAGGCGTTCGCCGGCTGGGGGCCGGGGAATTCCCCAATTTTTATTCCTTACGATTAGTTCTATTTTGACAACAACAGGGTCGGGTCGACCCGATCGGGGACGTCGCAATTGGCCGCCGAATACAACATCGAGCGCCTGAACTTTTTGATCGTCGACGACAACAAGCACATGTGCTTGCTGGTCAAGTCGATTCTCAACGCGTTCGGGGTGCGCAACGTGGTCGAAGCCGCCGACGGCGCCGACGCGTTCAAGGCGCTCAAGCATTTCCCCGCCGACATCATCATTTGCGACTGGGTGATGCAGCCGCTCGACGGGCTCGATTTCGTGCGCCTGGTGCGCACCGGCAAGGACAGCCCGAACCCCTACGTTCCGGTGATCATGCTGACCGGCCACACCGAAATGCACCGGGTGGTGGAAGCGCGCGAGGCGGGCGTGAACGAGTTTCTCGCCAAGCCGATTTCGCCCATGAAGCTTTATGCGCGCATCACCTCGATCATCGAGCGCCAGCGCAATTTCATCAAGACCAAGAGCTATTTCGGCCCCGACCGCCGCCGCCAGAAGCTTGCCAGCTACAAGGGGCCCGAGCGGCGCAAGAAGCAGGCCGATACCATCGCCGTGCAGCCGATCACCAACGTGACGCGCGTCGTGAAACCGGGGGAAAATCTGCCGCCGCCTTCGCTGCCGCCCGGCGCTCCCGAGCCGGCCGCCTCCTCGATTACCGAGGAAGCCAAGGGCCTGTCCCAGGCCGAGGTCGAGGCGCTGCTCAAGAACTGAGCGTTTCGCTTTCCGTGATTTCCCGCGCTTGATTTCGAGCCCCCATCCGTATAGGAGGGGCGCGGTCCGGCGCTTATCCAAGTCCCCATCGTCTAGAGGCCTAGGACACCGCCCTTTCACGGCGGTAACAGGGGTTCGAATCCCCTTGGGGACGCCAGCCTTCGCTCTTCGAGCTTCGGCTGGCTTACGCCCGTGAGACAGCCGAAGGGGCGCCCTCGAATCCTGGACACGACTCGTTTATTTATGCACCCTCCCGCCGGTGGGAGGGACGCGCATGGCCGTCTTGAAGATTGCCCTCATGGGCCACCCGATTCTCAGGCGCGCGGCGGAGCCGGTCGCCGACCCGACCGACCCCGAGATCCGGAAACTCGCCGACGACATGCGCGAAACGCTCGAGGACATCGGCGCCAACGGCCTCGCCGCGCCGCAGGTGCATGTGTCCAAGCGGGTCGTCGTCTATCGGGTCGCGCCGCACCAGATTCCGCCCGGCGCCGCGATGAAGCCGATCCCCTGGCGAACACTGGTCAATCCGGTGGTCACGCCGCGCACCGAAGAGAAAAAGCCGATCTGGGAACGTTGCCTGTCGGTTCCCGCTCTGCACGGCCAAGTGCCGCGCTTTACCAAGGTTCGCGTTAGCGCGAAGCAGACGGATGGCTCGGACCTGACCATCGACGCGACGGGCTTTCACGCCATGCTCTTGCAGCATGAGATCGATCATCTGGACGGCATCCTGTATCCGATGCGCATGACCGATCTTTCGACCCTCGCCTTCAACAGCGAACTCGGCGATCGCGGCTTCTTCGTCCCGCGCTCGCCCGAGGAGTTTATGGATTAGGGTCCGGACTCAATTGGCCCACCATACTACGGCGGCGGCCAAGAACACGCCGGAGAGGAAGACGTCGGCGCGTTTGTCGTAACGGGTGGCGATCCGCCGGAAGTCCTTGAGACGACAGAACATG
>VGZQ01000093.1 GCA_016872535.1 Rhodospirillales bacterium
GCCTGATCCGCGCCCATTCCTTGTCGTTCAGCCAGTAAAGATGCGCCATCCCAGCCTCCGTTCTCCTCGGAGGCTTGAATCACATCTTCGTAGCGTTGAGAATCCCCTAATTGAGTACAGACCCTAGGGCGTGGGTGGCGGCGCGCACCGGACCTGGGATCGCGAACTTGGAGAATATCCGTATTCCGTCCCCCATCGGCGCGTCACGCGAAGTTGGCGGCTTCCTCGGCGGCGCGGATCAGCGCGCGCGCCTTGTTACAGCTTTCCTGGTACTCGCCCTCGGGCGTCGAATCGGCGACCACGCCGCCGCCCGCCTGGACATAGACGGTGCCGTTTTTGATGACGGCGGTGCGCAGCGCTATGCAGGTGTCCATTTCGCCGTTGGCGCCGAAATAGCCGATGCACCCGGCGTAGACGCCGCGGCGCTCGGGCTCCAGCTCCTCGATGATTTCCATCGCCCGGACCTTGGGCGCGCCCGACACGGTGCCGGCGGGGAATCCGGCGAGCAGGGCGTCGATGGCGTCGAACTTGGGGTCGATTTCACCCTCGACGTTGGAGGCGATGTGCATGACGTGCGAATAATACTCGACCGTGAATTCCTCGGTCACCCGGACGGTGCCGACCTTGGCGACGCGGCCGACGTCGTTGCGCCCGAGATCGAGCAGCATCAGGTGTTCGGCGCGCTCCTTGGGATCGGCGAGCAGTTCGGCGGCCAGCGCGCGGTCCTCCTCCGGCGTGGCGCCGCGTTTGCGGGTGCCAGCGAGCGGGCGGATGGTGACCTTGCCGTCGCGCAGCCGCACCAGGATTTCCGGGCTGGAGCCTGCGACCGCGAACGCGCCGAAATCGAGGAAGAAGAGAAAAGGCGAGGGGTTGAGCCGGCGCAGCGAGCGGTAGAACGCGAACGGCGGCAGCTTGAACGGCACCGCGAAGCGCTGCGACGGCACGATCTGAAACGCATCGCCCGCGCGGATGTAGTCGACCGCCTTCGTCACCATGCGGTGAAAAGCCTGGTGGGTCATGTTTGAGGGCGGCAACCCGGCGGACGCGGCCGACGGCGTGGCGGGACGTGCCCCGATTGCGGCGGCGGGAAGCGCGCGACCGAGATCGGCGGCAACCCCGGCCAGGCGCGCCACGGCACGGTCCCACGCCGCCTTGGCGTCCGCGCCGGGCGCGGGGCGGACGGGGGCGATCACGCTCGCCTGTTCGGTCAGGCGGTCGAATACCACCATCACCGTCGGGCGCACGAAAATGCTGTCGGGCACGCCGAGCACGTCGGGCTTGGTCGCCGGAATTTTTTCGACCAGGCGCACCATGTCGTAGGCGAGATAGCCGACCAAGCCCGCCGCCATCGGCGGCAATCCCGCCGGCAGGTCGATCCGCGATTCGCGCTCGAGCGCGCGCAAGGAGGTGATCGCGCCCTGGGAACTCGGCTCGAATTTGTCCGGCGCGCGCTCGGGATCGCGGCAGATTTCGGCGCGGTCGCCGAAGCAGCGCCAGATCACGTCGGGCTTCAAGCCGATGAAGGAATAGCGGCCGCGCACGCTGCCGCCTTCGACCGATTCGAGCAGAAAACTGTTGGCGCGGCCTTCACCCAGCTTGAGGAAGGCGGATACCGGCGTTTCCAGATCGGCGACCAGGCGCGTCCAAACCACCTGCGCCGCGCCCTTCGCGTAAAGGCCGGCAAAGGCGGAAAAATCGGGTTGAACGTTCATGATGGCGCGCGGGGGCTTGCTACTAGTAGATCACCGAAATCGATCATCGAAACAGGCGGTCGAGATTGGCTTCGCGGATCTTGACTGGAATATCCCGACGCAGCGCATTTTCGAACGCCGCGCGCAGTTCATGCCCGTAGGCCTTGGCCAAGTCCTCGGCGATCTTGCCGATGCCGGCGGCGTCCTGCGCCGGATCGGCCGGATGCACCGCGACCAGCCGCACCACGTGATAGCCGTCGGCGACGCGCACGGTCGCCACCTCCCCGGGAGCACCGAGGCCGAACAACGCCGCCGCGACCGGCTGGGGAAGCTTGCCGCCGCCGTCGCGCCCAATCGCGCCGGTTTCGCTCGCGGCGAGATTTCGCTTTGCCGCCGCCGCCTTCAGATCGGCTGCGCGCGCGTCGGCGGCAACGGCATCGGCCGCCGCCTTGGAAAGATCCGCGAGCTTGCGCGCACGCCAGGCGGCGACAACTTCGCTCCGCACCGCATCGAGCGGCTTCAGCGCCGGCGGCGTGATCTTGTCGACGCGCAGCGCGAAGTAACCGTCGTCGCCCATTTCGGTGAGCGGGCTTTCGGAGTTTTCTTCGGTGGCGAAGGCGACCTGGGCCAGAACGTCGAGCGGGGGCAAGCCCTCGCCCGCAACGGGCTTTCCGTCGGGGCCATTGCCGCGCGCGTCCACGCCCGAGATCTTGAGGACGCGGATGCCCACTTTGCCCGCCGCGTCCTCGAGCGAGGCGCCGCCGCCGAGCGCGTCTTCGAAGCGGTTGGCGAGCCCGATCAGGCCGTCATGGGCCTTGTCGCGCGCGACATCCTTGGCGAGCGTCGCGCGCACCTCGTCGAGAGTGGCTTTGCGCGCGGGCTCGACCGCGACCACCTGCACGATGTGCCAGCCGAGCGGCGACTTGAGAGGTTCCGAAGTCCCGCCCGCCGCCAGCGCGAACACCGGATCGGCGAGGTCGGACGGCATCTGGTCGCGCGCGATCAAGCCGAGATCGACGGCGGATGGATCCATTTTCGCCTCGGTCCGGGCGATCTGGACGAAATCGCCGCCCTTCGTCAACGCCTCGGCGGCGCGTTTCGCGGCGCCTTCGTCGGCGAAAACCATTTGCCGGAGACGCCGCCGCTCGGGATGGTCGAACTCGGCCGCGCGGGTTTCGAACGCATGGCGAATGTCGTCTTCGGTGACCGCGATCTCGCGCGCCACTTCGTCGACGCTCATGCGCGCGATGGTAAGCGCGCGGTATTCGGGCGCGGTGAAGCGCGACGCATTGTCGCGGTGGAAGGCGGCGACTTCCTCGTCCGACGGCGCGGCGGGAGCCGTTTGCGCGTCGTCCCGGATCAGGACCGTTTCCGCCGAACGTTTCTCGAATCTTTCGCGGTAAACGGCGTCGACCGCCGCCTTGGGCGCGGCGGGCGGCACCGGCGCGGCCTCGACCAAGGCGTCGCGCAGCATGGCGCGGCGAAGCAGGTCGACGTAGCCCGCCTCGCTGAACCCGGCGGTCATGAGGAACTGGCGGAAACGTTCGCGGTCGAAGGCGCCTTGGGCGCCGCGGAAGGTGGGTGTCGCCTCGATCTCGGCGCGCAGCGCGCGATCGGGAACGACCAGCCCGGCGCGCCGGGCGGCCTGGTCGAGCACCGCTTCCTGGATCAAGCGGGCGAGGACCGCGTTGTAGAGCCCGAGCGCGCGCGCCTGTTCGCGGTCGAAGCGCGCCCCCAGCATCTCGCGCAAGCGGCGGATTTCGCCTTCCGCCTGGCGCTCCACCTCGGCCGCGGAAATCGAGGCGTCGCCGACGGTGGCGACCACGTTGTCCTGTCGGCCGGGAGTGAGAAAATCGCCGATGCCCCAGGCGGCGAAACTGATCACCAGAAGTGCGAACAGAATCCGAGCGATGAGCGAGCCGGAACTTCGGCGGAGGGCATCGAGAACCATGACGGGACCTGACCTGAACTAACTGCAAATCAGCGGATAATCGCGGGGCGCGAAGCGAAGGCGCGGGATGATAGGAGGGGGAGCCCCCCTCCGCAACACGCCCTTCCGGGACGCACGAAGGATGCCGGCGCGGCCCCGACGAAAGGCGCTCGGCGGCCATGCCGTCGTATCAAACCCTTCAGCCGGTTCTGCAACACCAGAAGCGCGCCGCGTCGATCTTGTCGGCGGGCGCTGTCCGATGCGCGCGAACGCGGGTGGTGACATGCGCCTTCTCGAACAGCCGGTAACCTTGGATGGACGCGGCGCTGGCGGTATGAGGGGAAGGAACGGGGTAGGTTTGGGACAATGGATGGTCTCCTTCGCCATACTGATCGTTTACCTATTATATAGGAAATATAGCTTAATTATAGGTTCATGTAAACTGTTTTATGGTGTGTTATAAAAAAATAGGCGTCATTTGTTAAAAACACATTATATAAATGTATAATTTATATAATATAATTTAAATTCAATATATTATAATCTAAAATTGTGATTTATATCTTATAAATTATTATATTATATTGATATAAAATTTAAAAATCATATTAGTAGATAAAATTTGTACTACTAGTAGATTTTTATAGCATTGTTTTTAAATAATATTATTATTTTCGCATACCTGTTGATTTAATCAGCTATTTTATCGATAATTGCTTCACTCAATCCGGCCGTGGAAATAAAAAACTTTTTTTGTTGTTTTTGTCTTCTTGCCTGGTCTTTTTCCAAAATAAAAACCAAAGGTGAACGAATGACCACCCGAAAACCCCTGATCGCCGGAAACTGGAAAATGAACGGCCTCGGCAAGGATGGGGACGAATTGGCTAAAAATTTGGCCGAACGGATAAAAAAAGCCGGGGCAGCCCCTTTTGAGATGCTGGTCTGTCCGCCCTTTACCCTGATTGGACGGGTGGGGGAGGCTTTGGCTGGCAGCACCATCGCCCTCGGCGCCCAGGACTGCCACTCCAAGGCCAAGGGCGCCCACACCGGAGACGTGAGCGCGCCCATGCTCGCCGACCTCGGTTGCCGCTACGTGATCGTCGGCCATTCGGAGCGCCGCACCGACCACAAGGAAACAGACGCCACGGTCCAGGCTAAGGCCGCCGCCGCCCAGGTCGCCGGGCTAATCCCCATCGTCTGCGTCGGCGAAACCGAGGCCGAGCGCGACCAGGACCAGACCATCGCCGTGGTCGCCCGCCAAGTCGCCGGATCGGTGCCGAAAGACTCGACCGCCGCCAACCTGGTCGTTGCCTACGAGCCGGTCTGGGCCATCGGCACCGGCCGCACCCCGACCGCGGCCGAAGTCCAGGACGTACACGCGCGCATCCGCAGAATGCTCGCCGAGGCCATCGGCGCCGGTGAAGCGGCGAAGACCCGCATCCTTTACGGCGGCTCCATGAAGCCCGGCAATGCGGCCGAGCTGCTTGCGCTTGCGGATGTGGACGGGGGCCTGATTGGGGGCGCGTCCCTGGTCGCCGACGATTTCTGGAAGATCGCCGAGGCGGTATCCAAGCGATAGCGGGCAGTCCCAGTTTCTCCTAGCCAGGGAGCGCGCGAACCCTTACAACGCCAGCCCGACAAGGTTCCCAGGGTCGATTCCATGACCACCGTCATTCTCGTCGTCCATCTCATCCTCGCCATCGCGCTGATCGGCGTGATCCTGATTCAGCGCAGCGAAGGCGGCGGGCTCGGCATCGGCGGCGGGGGCGGCATGGGCGGCTTCATGACCGGCCGGTCGACCGCCAATCTCTTGAGCCGCACCACCGCGATCCTCGCCGCCGGATTCATGGCAACCAGCATCACGCTCGCGCTGCTCGCCAACGTCAAACGCGCACCGACGTCGATTCTCGATCAGCCCGCGTCGCCGACCGCGCCGGCGGCGCCGCAGGCCCCGCAAGCGCCGCTCGCGCGCTGAGTTTTTTCGAACTCGTGGCGACTCGTTGCCGCGCACGGGCTCCGTTCCCCTCGCGAACGATTCGCGCGAGCGCGAAGGGTGTTTTTTTACCCCTAACGATCCCGAAATAACGGGCTTCATTTCGTGCTTTCGCCGCGACCCTCCGGCGCTGTAAATTGATCGCCCATGACCCGGTTCATTTTCATCACCGGCGGCGTGGTCTCTTCTCTCGGAAAAGGCTTGGCCTCCGCGGCTCTCGGGGCCCTTCTCCAGGCGCGCGGCTACAAGGTGCGCCTGCGCAAGCTCGACCCCTACATCAACGTCGATCCGGGGACCATGAGCCCCTACCAGCACGGGGAGGTCTATGTCACCGACGACGGCGCCGAGACCGATCTCGACCTCGGCCATTACGAGCGCTTCACCGGCGTCGCCTCGCGTCGTAGCGACAACATCACCACCGGGCGCATCTATTCCGACGTCATCGCCCGCGAGCGGCGCGGCGATTACCTCGGCGCCACCATCCAGGTCATTCCCCACATCACCGACCGCATCAAGCAATTCATCGTCGACGATCTCGACGGCGAGGATTTCGTCTTGTGCGAGATCGGCGGCACGGTCGGCGACATCGAGGGCCTGCCGTTCCTCGAGGCGATCCGCCAGCTCGGCAACGAATTGGGCCGCGAGCGGGCGATGTACGTGCACCTGACCTTGGTGCCGTACATCCCGTCGGCGGGCGAGATCAAGACCAAGCCGACCCAACATTCGGTCAAGGAGCTGCTCAGCGTCGGCATCCAGCCGGACATTTTGCTGGTGCGCACCGATCGCCCGATTCCCGAGGGCGAGCGCAAGAAGATCGCGCTTTTCTGCAACGTACGACGCGAAGCGGTGATTCCGGCGCTCGACATGAAGACCATCTACGCGGTGCCGCTCGCGCTGCACGAGGAAGGGTTGGACGCCGAGGTCTGCCGCTATTTCCGCCTGACCCCGCCCGCGCCGGACCTGACGCGCTGGCGCACCATCGTCGATCGCGTACTCAAGCCGGAAGGCGAGGTGACCATCGCCGTGGTCGGCAAGTACACCGGACTCCTCGACGCCTACAAGTCGCTGGCAGAGGCCTTGGCCCACGGCGGCATCGCCAACAACGTACGCGTGCGCATGAACTGGATCGATTCCGAGATTTTCGAACGCGGGGATTCGGTCCAGCACCTGGAAGACGTGCACGGGATTCTCGTTCCCGGCGGCTTCGGCGAGCGCGGCGCCGAAGGCAAGATCGCCGCCGCCCGCTTCGCGCGCGAGCGGCGGGTGCCTTATTTCGGCATCTGCTTCGGGATGCAGATGGCGGTGATCGAGGCGGCCCGCAACCTCGCCGGCATCCAGGGGGCGTCCTCGACCGAATTCGGCCCGTGCCCGGAACCCGTGGTCGGCATGATGACCGAATGGATCAAGGGCGAAACCCGCGAAAAACGATCGGCCGGGGGCGATATGGGCGGCACCATGCGCTTGGGCGCGTATCCCTGCCGGCTCAGCCCCAACAGCCGGGCGCGCGCCATTTACGCCCAGGACTTGATCTCGGAACGCCACCGCCACCGCTACGAGGTGAACGTCCATTACCTGCCCAGACTCGAAAAGACCGGGCTTCTGTTTTCGGGCATGTCGCCCGACGGCCAGTTGCCCGAGATCGTCGAAATCCCCGAGCACCCCTGGTTCATCGGCGTCCAGTTCCACCCCGAACTGAAATCGAAGCCGTTCGAGCCGCACCCCTTGTTCACGTCCTTCATCCAGGCCGCCGTCAACCAGGCACGGTTGGTGTAGGCACTGATTTGGGCGGCCTCGGGCAACTCCCCGGATTGCCATATTTCCATATCCGTGATATGGAAAACCATACATCATGAAGACGACCCTCAACATCGACGACGGCGTGATGCGCGAGCTGAAGCGCGAGGCGGCCCGGCGCGGAGAAACCATGTCCTCCCTGGTCGAGGCGGGAATTCGCCTCGTGCTCAAGAAGGAGCCGCCCACCAAGAAGCTTCCGCCGCTGCCCAGCTTCGCGAGCGGCGGGGCGCTGGTCGATTACGCCGACCGGGAAGCGCTTTACCGGGCGATGGAAGAAGACGACGACAAGTGGGCCCGGCTTTACGGCCCAAAGAAAAATAAATAATGTTCGTCGTCGATACCAACGTGCTGATCGACGCGGCGGATCGGGATTCTCCCTTCCATGCCCCGTGCCGGAAATGGCTCGAAACCTGGCGGAATCAGACATCCGCCTGGTTCCTGACCTTAGGCGTTTGCTACGAGTTCATGCGGGTCGTGACCCATCGTCGCGCGCTCAAGCAACCTTGGAGCGCCACCGACGCCTGGAGTTTCGTTTCGGGGATTCTGGCTTCGCCCGGGGTTTCGTTGCTGGCCCCGACCGAGCGGCACGCCCGCGTCGCCGAAGAAGTATTCGCGGAAACTCCCGGGCTTTCCGGCAATATCATCCATGACGCGGCGACCGCCGTGCTGATGCGCGAGCATGGCCTCCGCACCATCTACTCGCGGGACGCGGATTTCCACCGCTTCCGCTTCCTCGAAGTCATCGACCCCACGGCCTAATCCGGGGGCCTAAACGGCTGGCTTGGGTCGTCCGAACCCCCTATAAACGGGGCCGTATGAGCGCCCAGAAACACATCAAAATCGGCCGCGTCGCCTTCGGCAACGACCTACCGCTCGCCCTGATCGCGGGCCCGTGCGTGCTGGAAAGCCGGGCGCATGCCCTCGACATGGCGGGCGCGCTGGCCGAGCTTTGCCGCGGCTTCGGCATCGGTTTCGTCTTCAAGACCTCGTTCGACAAGGCCAACCGCACCAGCGCCAAGAGCCCGCGCGGGAAGGGGCTTGCCGCCGCGCTGCCGGTCTTTCGCGCGATCCGCAAGGAGATCGGCTGTCCCGTGATCACCGACGTGCACGAACCCGCCCAATGCGCCGAGGTCGCGAAGGCGGTCGACGCCCTGCAAATTCCCGCGTTTCTCTGCCGCCAGACCGATCTGCTGGTGGCCGCCGCCAAAACCGGCAAGCCCATCAACGTGAAGAAGGGCCAGTTCCTCGCGCCCTGGGACATGGCCAACGTCGCGGCCAAGATCGCGGGCGCCGGCAACAAGAACATTCTTCTTTGCGAGCGTGGCGCGAGTTTCGGCTACAACGCGCTGGTCGCCGACATGCGCGCACTGCCGATCCTCGCTCAGACCGGTTATCCGGTCGTGTTCGACGCCACCCATTCGGTCCAGCATCCGGGAGGGAAGGGCTCCGTCTCGGGCGGCGATCGGCGCTTCGCACCCGTCTTGGCGCGCGCCGCCGTGGCGGTCGGGGTGGCCGGGGTTTTCCTCGAAACCCACCGCGACCCGGACAAGGCGCCGAGCGACGGACCGAACATGATTCAATTCAGTCGCTTAAAAGGTATTCTTGGAATGCTGACGGAGATCGACGCGCTGGCGAAGAAAAATCCCGTCGCTATTTGAATCGAAAAATCACGTTCAATTTATAACTAACTGGAAACATGTGTTTTTTTATAAACTCCATCTCCAGCCGCCATTGGGGATAACCCGGCAAGGACCGCAGAAACAACCATGTCCGAGATCGTCCGAATTTCCGCTCGCGAAATCCTCGATTCCCGGGGCAACCCGACCGTCGAGGTAGACGTCCTCCTCGCTAACGGGGTGATCGGGCGGGCGGCGGTGCCCTCGGGGGCCTCGACCGGTACCCACGAGGCCGTTGAACTGCGCGACAACGACCCGAAGCGCTATGGCGGCAAGGGCGTGAAGAAGGCGCTCGCCGCCGCGACGGGGCCTATCTTCCAGGCGATCAAGGGCCGCGATCCGGCCGAGCGCGAAGCCATCGACCGCGCCATGATCGCCCTCGACGGCACCCCCAACAAAGGGAAGCTCGGCGCCAACGCCATCCTCGGCGTCAGCCTCGCCTGCGCCCACGCGGCGGCAAGGGACAAGGGGCTGCCGCTCTATCGCCACATCGGCGGCGAGAACGCCAACGTTCTGCCGGTGCCGCTGATGAACATCGTCAATGGCGGCGCCCACGCGGACAATCCGCTCGACATCCAGGAGTTCATGATCGCGCCGGTCGGCGCGCCGACGTTCGCGGAAGCGCTGCGCATGGGTGCCGAGGTTTTCCATGCCCTGAAAAAAGCTCTCAAGGACGCCGGCCACAACACCAACGTCGGCGACGAAGGGGGCTTCGCCCCCGGTCTCAGTAACGCCGAGGAGACCTTGGGCTTTATCGCCAAGGCAATCGAAAAGGCCGGCTATCGGCCCGGCGAACATGTCGCCCTGGCCCTCGATTCCGCGTCCAATGAATTTTTTAGGAACGACGTCTATGATCTTGAAGGGGAAGGAAAAAAACTCGATTCCGCCGGAATGGTCAAGTTTTATGACGGCCTCTGTCGGCGTTACCCGATCTTGTCGATCGAGGACGGGCTCGCCGAGGACGACTGGCAGGGCTGGAAGGTGCTGACCGATACCCTCGGCAAGAAAGTGCAACTGGTGGGCGACGACTTGTTCGTCACCAACCCGGCCCGGCTCAAGGACGGCATCGGCCGGGGCGTCGCCAATGCCATCCTGATCAAGGTCAACCAGATCGGAACACTCTCCGAAACCCTGGAGACCATCCAGATCGCGCGCAAGGCCGGCTATCGCTCGGTCATTTCGCACCGCTCGGGCGAGACCGAGGATTGCACCATCGCCGACATCGCGGTCGCGACCAACGCCGGCCAGATCAAGACCGGCTCGCTCTCGCGCTCGGACCGGCTCGCCAAATACAACCAGCTTCTCCGCATCGAGGAGGAATTGGGACCCGCCGCTCGGTATTTGGGCCGCGCCGCTT
>VGZQ01000094.1 GCA_016872535.1 Rhodospirillales bacterium
GCCTGATCCGCGCCCATTCCTTGTCGTTCAGCCAGTAAAGATGCGCCATCCCAGCCTCCGTTCTCCTCGGAGGCTTGAATCACATCTTCGTAGCGTTGAGAATCCCCTAATTGAGTACAGACCCTAGAGCAAGCCATGGAATCGGAGAAACCGCGAAAGTAATTTGTTCGCAAAGAATTCCGGCTTCCTTGGAACGATTCGACCGCTGGTTTTTCCGCTACCAGAAAAGCGAATTGGCGCGATGGATTATTCTCGAATGGGGCGCTCCGATCACTTTGGGATTATGGGCGGTCGCTTTGACGTTTCCAGCCGAACGGATCGTCGCGCTTTTTAATTGAAATTTTGGAATCGATATAGATACGAACGGCCAAGGAAAGGCGGCGCCAAGCCCTCACGGCTCGTTCTTTTTCGCCGGATCGACGTGACGTTCGACATTCATGGCATGATGGAGAATTCGGACGACGAAAATACCGCCGCCTTCGATCATGTAGAAAACAATATGGTGACCATGGTCATGGCGGAGTAGCCCGGGCTGGATGTCGTCCACCGGCCGGCCCAGGCGCGGATTTTCCGCCAGCATCCGGAGGCAGTCGCTCAAGCCGAGGAAATAGGCATCGGCTTCGGCCTCGCCGAAGGTCCGGTACGAAAAGACGTAGATATCGTCGAGATCGGCGTCGGCCTTGTTGGAAAGAACGTAGTCAGCCATGCCGTAGGCGGGCTTTGGCCGCCGTCATCACGTCCTTGGCCTTTCGCAGGCTGCGCCCGCTCTCCAAGCCTTCGCGGATGGCGGCTTGCAGCGCCTCGCGCCGCTGCTGGTCGTGGCGGATCAGGTCCCGAATGTAGTCGCTGGCGTTGGCGTAGGCGCCGCCCTTCACTTGGGACTCAACCCATTCCCGCATGGGATCGGGCAGGGAAACGTTCATCGTGGCCATGGGAATCTCCTCTACCCGTACGATGGCATATTTTGACAAAGAATGCCATAATTAGCGACGGCGCGTTGGTTATCAACGGCGAAAAGATCAAAGCGGCGGCGGAATAAGGTGCGTTATCAATTCCCGCTGCGCGCGGTTTTGAATAATTCGGCCGGCTCCGCCTCGGCGATCTGCCGCTCGGTCGCGGCCTTGTCCTTGAGGAAGCGCGCGAGGTCGGCGCCCTGAAGCTTCGGCCCGACCGGCATTTTCACCTTGAGCGGGTTGGTTTGCTGGCCGCCGACCAGGATTTCGTAATGCAGATGCGGTCCGGTCGAGCGCCCGGTCGAGCCGACGTAGCCGATCACGTCGCCCTGGCGCACGCGCTTGCCGGCGGCGATGTTCCTGCCGAAGCGGCTCAGGTGGGCATAGGCGGTCGCGTACTGGCCGTTGTGGCGGATACGCACGTATTTGCCGTAGGCGCCGTTGAATTCGGCCATGGCGACGGTGCCGTCGCCGGCGGCGTAGACCGGCGTGCCGATGGGCGCCGCGAAATCGACGCCCCGGTGCATGGCGGTGTAGCCGAGAATCGGGTGCAGGCGCTTGCCGAAGCCGGAAGTCAACCGCGCGCCGTCGATCGGCGTTTTGAGCAGCGCCTTTCGCACGCTTTCGCCCTTGTCGTTGAAATAATCGGCATGCCCGTCGGTCATGACGTGGCGCCAGATGGTTTTGGTCGCGCCCGACAGCGTCAGCGCCGCGAAGCGGATCGCGCCGGCGTGAACCGCCAGGCCATCCTCGTTGCGCACCGATTCGAACACCACCTCGAACGAATCGCCGGCCTGGATTTCGCGCTGGAAATCGACGTCGTAAGAGTAGGCGCGGATCAGTTCCGCCAGCACCGGCGCCGGAACGCCGGCGGCCCTTCCGGCGAGATAGAGGCTGGAATCGATGGTCCCACTCGCGCGCAAAAGGACCCGCGAGAGTTCGGGACGCACGTCGTTCGCGATGAAGCCGCCGTCCTCGGTCCGCGCGACCTCGATCTTGCGGCTGTAGTCAGGCGCGAAGGAGAGCCCCTCGAAGCGCGGGCTGGCTTCGTCCTCGCCGGCGGCGATGGACCAGGCGATGTCGACGCTGAGGCCGCTCTTCAGCGACTTCGGATCGAACACGCCCTTGAGCGCGGCAAGCGCGGCGCCGGCTTCGTCGCGCGGGACGTTGGCGCGCGCGAGCAGGGCTGCCAATGTGTCGCCCGCGCGCACCGGAACGGCACGAGTGTAATCGGCGCGCGCCGGCGCTTCGAACGCCGCGTCGGTACCCGGCTCATCCGGCACCAGGCGTTCCGGTCCGTACAACCAGGAGAACGTCGGCGCGACCAGGGGATGGCCGATCGACAGCGGCGCCTTGATGAAGGTTTCGGAATCGGCGCCGAGGCGGGCGAGAGCGTTGACGACCGGTTGCGGCGGAAAGGCAATCAGCGCCGCGAGCGCGAGCGTGCCGGCCGACAGCGCCGTCACCGGCAAAAAGGCTCTCAAAAGCATACGATATGTTCCCCAGGCGTGTTGGCCGCAGCATGCGAAGGATGGCTTCGGCTGTCAAGAACAGCCGGCCGAATAGGCGCGCGATATCAAGGATATGGTTAACCGGGTTAAGAACGGATTAGCGCGCACCGATCCGGCGCGACCCCGAGCGTCGCGAGAGATCGCGAGATCGGTTACTCTTCCGGCCGAAGGGAGAGGGACATGGAACCGTGCGATCTTTCCGCGGTCGCGGCGCGGCGTTTGATCGGCGCGAAGAAGCTGTCGCCGGTCGAACTGCTGGAAAGCTGCCTCGCCCGGATCGCGGCGGTCAACGGCGCGTTGAACGCGTTCGTGGCGCTCGACGTCGAACGCGCGCGTAAAACCGCCCGCGAGGCCGAAGCCCGGCAGACGCGGGGCGATCCGCTGGGCCCGCTGCACGGGCTTCCGATCGGGATCAAGGATTTGGAGGCGACCGAGGGCCTCCGCACCACCTGGGGCTCACGGCTTTACAAGGATCATGTGCCCGCTGCCGACGAGCCGCACATCCGCAACATCCGCGCCGCCGGCGGTATCGTGCTCGGCAAAACCAACACGCCCGAGTTCGGCGCCGGGTCCAACACCGTCAACGATGTGTACGGCGCGACCGGCAATCCGTTCGATCCCGAGAAAACGTGCGGCGGTTCCTCCGGCGGTTCGGCGGTGGCGCTGGCGGCGGGCATGGTGCCGCTCGCGACCGGCACGGATTACGGGGGGTCGATCCGCACGCCGGCCGGGTTCTGCGGAGTGGTCGGATTCCGGCCATCGCCGGGCCTCGTTCCGTACATGGCGCGCGCGAGCGGGTTTACTCCACTTCATGTTCTGGGACCGTTGGCGCGCACGGTCGAAGACGCGCATCTGTTGCTCAAGGCCGAAGCCGGCCTCGACAAACGGGACCCGTATTCGTCCGCGGATGCCGCGCGCCTGCCAGACCGGCTGGTCGCGGCGGACTTGTCGTCGCTGCGGGCCGCCTTTTCCGCCGATCTCGGGTGCGCGCCGATCGATGACGCGATCCGCGACGTTTTTATCCGGAAAGTCGCTTCCTTCCGTTCCGCGTTCCGAACCGCCGAAAATCGCGACCCCGACCTCGGCCCGGCGCTCGATGTCTTCGAAATCCTGCGCGGGCTTTATTGCGTGGGCGAACATGGAACGCGACTGGAAAAACATCGCCACTTGCTCGGCCGCAACGTCATTGATGGAACCGAGCGGGGGCTTAAATACACCGTCGCCGATGTCGCCTGGGCGCAGGTCGAGCACACCAAGGTTTACCAGCGGTTCAACGCGCTCTTCGACGGGGTCGACGTGCTGATCTGTCCGGCGACGGCGATTTCGCCGTTTCCCCATGCCCGTCTATTCATTGACGAAATTAATGGCCAGAAGCTTCCGACCTATATGAGCTGGTATACGATAGCGTATGCCCTCTCGCTGGTAGTGCCGGCGATCGCCGTGCTACCGTGCGGGCGCGACCACCGTGGAATGCCGTTTGGCATTCAGGTCGTGGGCCCCAACGGGTCCGACAACCGCGTGCTCGGCATCGCGCTCGCACTTGAACAGGTCCTGGCCCGCGATCCCGAAACCGCGCGCCCGATTCCGGATCTCGCCAAACTTTCGGGCTCGGCGGGCGGAACCGCCGGGACGAAGACCAAACCAGGACGATAACAGGGAGGTTCTTATGACGACCAAGACGAAAATCGTGCTCGCGGCGTGCGTTGCCGCATTGGCGACCGGCGCCAGCCCGGCGCGTGCCCAGGAAACGGTCAATTACGGCGTGCAACCGGCGACCATGCCGATCTACATCGCCAAGGCACTCGACCTGCTGACCCCGATCGAAAAGAAGCACAACATCAAAATCGTGTTTCGCTCCTTCGCCTACGGGGCGCCGGAGAATCAGGCCCTGGCGGCGGGTGAACTGCAGATCGCTTCCGCGGGCATGGGTCCGGCGGTGATCGCGGCCTCGCGCCTACCGGCGACCCTGGTCGCCATCACCATCCTCGAACAGACGGCGATCATCGTGCCTAAGGATTCCAAGGCCAAAACGGTCGCCGACCTCAAGGGCCAGAACGTCGCTTTTCCGGGCGAAGGCTCGCAGCAGTATCCGCTGCTGCTGAAGGCGCTCGCCGACGCGGGCCTCAAGGAATCCGACATCAAGCTGTTCAAGACCGACGGCGCGCAGGTGCCGACCCTCTTGCAGAACAAATCGGTCGCGGCCGGGATTACCTGGGATCCGCACGTCTCCAACGCGCTCGCCGCCGGGCATTCGCGCGTCCTGATCAAGGCCGAGAAGATCATGCCGATCATGCAGGGCCATTACGTCGGCAACGGCGAGTACGTGCGCGACGACTTCCTCGCCAAGCGGCCGGACGTGGTTCAGGACCTGATCACCGCCAATGTCCAGGCGATCGACTACATCCTCAAGGATCCCAAGGCGGCGGCCAAGCTGTGGGCGAAGGAAATCGGCTTTCCGGAAAACGTGATCAATTATTCGCTGTCGGAAGGCATTTCGGTCTACAGCAAGAACGTGGTCCCGACCAAGGCGATGATCGATTCCTACGCCAAGTTCCTCAAGGACGCCAAAATCCTGAAGCCCGAGGATAATCCGAAGATCAACCCGACCTTCGCCGAAAAAGCGCTGGCGATGGTGAAATAAGACGATCGACGTCGGACGCAACCGCGCGGGCGGGTTAACCCCGTCCGCGCGTTTACGGGTCACGCGGCCATGTCCACGCCTCACAGCGAACGCGCGTCCGGCCTCGAGGTGCTCGGGCGACTGCTGCCGTTCGTCTACGCCGCGATCTTCATCGTCGCGGTCTGGCTGGCGGTGGTCGCGATCTTCAAGCCGCACGAATCGCTCCTGCCGCAGCCGTGGGCGGTGGCCCGGCATCTCGGCGAGTTGATCGTCTCGGGCGAGCTGTTCCGCCACATCGGGGCGAGCCTGACGCGCGTGCTGTCGGCGTGGTGCCTGGCCGCCGTCATCGCCATTCCGCTTGGCCTCGCCATGGGGCGCATCCCGCGTTTCGAGCGCCTGGTCGATCCGGTGGTCGAGTTGATCCGGCCGATTTCGCCGTTGGCCTGGATTCCCCTCGCGATTTTGTGGTTCGGCATCGGCGAATTCGGCAAGATTTTCGTCGTGCTGGTTGGCACCTTCTTTCCGACCCTGATCTCGACCGTCGCCGGGGTGAAGCGGATCGATCCGGTCCTGATCCACGCCGGGCAGGTGCTCGGCTGCAACGATCGCATGTCGCTGTTCCACAAGGTGGTGCTGCCGGCGGCGCTGCCCAACATCATCACCGGATTGCGCATCTCGTTCGGCACCGGCTGGGCCGCGATCATCGCCGCCGAACTGGTGGCGGCGCGCTCGGGGCTCGGTTACCTGATCTCCAACGGCATGGAAATCCTGCGCGCCGACAAGGTTCTGGTCGGCATGGCGGTAATCGGCGTGCTGGGTGTCGCGTTCGACGCCCTGTTCCGGTTCATTCACCGGCGGATTTCGTGGGGGGCGGTGTGATGGGCGCGGCCGGTTCCGCCATCGCCGTGCGTGGCATCGCCAAGGTCTTTCGCACCGAGGGCGGCGAGACGGTCGAGGCGTTGCGGCCGACGACGCTGGAAGTCGGCGCGGGCGAGTTCGTGTCCCTGGTCGGGCCATCGGGCTGCGGCAAGAGTACGCTGCTCAACATCCTCGCCGGCCTGCTCGCGCCGTCGGCGGGGGAGGCCTTGGTCGACGGCAAGCCGATCTCGGGCCCGGATATCGATCGCGGCATGGTGTTTCAGAGTTACGCCCTGTTTCCATGGCTCGATGTGCTCGGCAACGTCGAATTCGGGCTCGAACGCAAGGGCGTCGCCCGGGCCGAGCGGCGCGCGATCGCGCTCGATTACCTGCGTTCGGTGGGACTCAAGGATTTCGCCGCCAAGCAGGTACACGAACTGTCGGGCGGCATGAAGCAGCGCGTCGCCATCGCGCGCGCGTTCGCCACCGATCCCTCGATCATCCTGATGGACGAGCCGTTCGGCGCGCTCGACGCGCTCACCCGCCGCGCCCTGCAAAAGCAGTTGCTCGCGATCTGGCAGGAACATCGCAAGACGGTCGTTTTCGTCACCCATTCGGTGCTGGAAGCGATCGCGCTTTCCGATCGGATCGTGGTCATGACCGCGCGCCCGGGCGAGATCAAGTCGATTCGCGCCGTCGACCTCGCTCATCCGCGCGACTCGACGACGGATTCGTTCCGCGATCACGAGCGCACCATATACGCCGATCTCGACGCCGAACTGGCGAAAAGCTTCGCCCTCGAAGGCCAGCTCGCCGATTGACCCCCGGATTTTGTTTGCGCGATTGCCTGGCGGCGAAAGGGCGGGCATAAACTAGCAGGACCGCGCCCGTCCGCGCGGCGCCACCAGGGGGGCCGTTTACCTTCCACGCCCATGCGCCCATCCTATCCGCGTATCCGGATCTTCGGCCGTATCGGCCGCTGGGTGGCGTTTTTCCGCAAGTTCGGCCCGCTCGCCGGTCCCTATTGGAGTTCCGAGGGCAAATGGCCCATCCGCGCCATGACCGCGGCGCTGATTGCGCTTACCGTCCTGCAGATCGTGATCGCAACTTCGATCAACCTGTGGATCGAGCATTTGTTCGATTCGCTCGAAACCCGCGACCTGGAACGGTTCCTGTGGCTGATCGGGGCGGCGGCGCTGATCATCGCCGCCAATATCGTGATCACGATCTTCCATCTTGTGGTCAAGCGATGGATCAAGATCGGCTGGCGCAAGTGGCTCACCTACCGGATGCTCGGCGAATGGATGGCGGACGGGCGGCACTACAAGGTGACCCTGTTTCCGGGCGCGCATACCAATCCCGACGGCCGCATCGCCGAGGACATCCGGTTCGCGACCGATAACGCCATCGACCTCGCCCATTCGCTGCTCTACGCGATCCTGATTCTGGTCAGTTTCACGACGATTTTGTGGAACCTGTCGGGCCCGCCGGAGATGAGCGTCGGGGGCGTATCGCTCTATATTCCCGGGCATCTGGTGTGGATCGCGGTGTTCTACGCCGCGATCGGCACCGTGATCGCGCTCCGTCTCGGGCTGCCCTTGATCCGGGCGCAAAACCTGCGCCAAACGACCGAGGCGGACTTCCGTTTCGGCCTCGCCTACGCGCGCCAGCACAGCCTGCAGGTGGCGCTGCTGCGCGGCGAGGACAACGAGGATCGCAGCCTGCGCGCGCTGTTCCGCAGCGCGATCCGTTCCTGGAACCTGCAGACCCGGGCGCTGGTCAGCCTGTTCTACTTCACCTCGGCCTGGTGGGTGCTGTCGCAAGTGTTCCCGATCCTGGTCGCTTCGCCCCGCTACATCGCCGGCGCCATCACCCTCGGCATCCTGATGCAGACGGCGCAGGCGTTCCAGCAGATGGTGGGCGCCATGTCGTGGCCGGTCGACAACGTGAGCGCGGTCGCCGACTGGCGCGCCTCGGTCGAGCGCGTGCTCGGCCTCAGCGACGCGCTCGAGGCGGCGCGGCGCAACGGCACGCACGACGCGCATGCGGGTATCCGGATCGCGCGCGGAGATGCCGATACGCTGGTTTTCGACCGGCTGTCGCTGGCCGAGGCCGACGGCCGGGCCGCGACGAAACCGATCACGGCCGTGATCGCGCCCGGGTCGCGCGTGCTGGTCGCGGGCGACGCGGCCATCGGCTTCAAGCTGCTCAAGGCGCTCGCCGGCCTCTGGCCGTGGGGGAGCGGGCGGCTCATGTTGCCCGCCGAGGGCGAACCGTTTTTCGCCTCGCGCCGGCCGTACCTGCCGCTGCGCGCGCTCAAGGCGATCGTCGCTTATCCCCAATCACCAAGAAATTTCACCGACGCCGAAGTCGTGCAAGCGCTTCAGCGGGTCGGCCTCGGCGGGCGGGCCCGCGATCTCGACCGGCGCGCCCATTGGGGCGAAATCCTGACCGAGGACGAGCAGCGCCGGCTCGGCGTCGCCCGTATCCTGCTGTTCCGGCCGCGCTGGATTTTGATTCAGGAAACGTTGGACGCCATGACGCCGGATTCGCGCGCGGCCATGCTGCGGGTGCTGGCCGGCGAAGCGGCGGACGCCGCCATCGTCATGGTCGGCCAGGCGCCCGAACTCGCGGCCTTCGCCACCCACCGCCTGGATCTCGACGACGGAACCTTCAGCGCGCTCGCCGCCGTGCCGCCCGCGCGGACCGGATGAAGTCGCGATACCAGGCGTAGGACGCCTTCGGCGTCCGCTGCTGGGTCTTGTAATCGACGCGGACGATGCCGAAGCGCTGGCCGTAGCCCGAGCCCCACTCGAAATTGTCGAGCAGCGACCAGACGAAATAGCCGCGCACGTCGGCGCCCCGGCGCATGGCCGCTTCCATGGCGGCGGTGTGCATCTTGAGATAGCTCAGCCGGTGCTTGTCCTCGACGCGGCCGCGCGCGTCCGGGGTTTCGCCCGAGCTCGCGTCGTTGCCGCCGCAGCCGTTCTCGGTGACGTAGACCGGCAATCCGTAGCGCCGCCAGACCTCGACCAAGGTATCGGCGAACATCTCCGGGAACACCGGCCAGCCGATGTCGGACTTGGGCGCGTCGGCGGGCGCCGAGCCCCAGCCGAACCCGTGCACCGAGTTGGAATCGGCCTTGGCGAAAATCGGCCCGTAGTGGTTGAGGCCGAACCAATCGACCGGGCGGCAGATGCGCGCCATGTCGCCGGCAACGACGTATTTCTCGATCGCGCGCGCGAGCCTCGGCGGATAGTGGGCGAGGATCTGCGGATCGGGAAACGCCAGGTTCCAATGCTCGTGCAGGTCGGCGGCGGCTTCGCGGTCGGCGGCGGTGTCCTTTTCCGGGATGATCGGCTGGACGTTGTGGATGGCGCCGACGGACGCCTTGGGCGCCAGCGCGCGCACCGCGTCGACGCCCGCGCCGTGGGCCAGGTTGACATGATGAATCGCGCGCAAGTGCTGCTCGCGGTCGGTGATGCCGGGCGCGCCCCAGTCGATGGCGTAGCCGAACAGCGTGAAGACCGAAAACTCGTTGAACGTCGCCCAGCGCTTGACCCGGTCGCCGTAGCGGCGCGCGACCAGCGCCGCGTAATCGGCGAACCAGCCGGCGCTGTCGCGGGCGGGCCAGCCGCCCGCTTCATGCAGCGCCTGCGGCAGGTCCCAGTGATAAAGGCAGAGCCAGGGATCGATTCCGGCGGCCAAGACCGCGTCGATCAGCCGGTCGTAAAAATCGAGGCCCTTGTCGTTGACCGCGCCGCGTCCCTCGGGCAGCACGCGCGGCCAGGCGACGGAAAAGCGGTAGGCGTCGAGGCCGAGCCCCTTCATCAGGGCGACGTCCTCGCGGTAGCGGTGATAGTGGTCGCAGGCGACGTCGCCGGTATCGCCGTTCGCGACCTTGCCGGGGATGCGCCCGCGCGCGTCCCAGATGCTGTCGCCGCGCCCGTCTTCCTGGGTCGCGCCCTCGATCTGGAAGCTCGACGTCGAGCAGCCCCAGACGAAGCCGGCGGGGTATTTGAACGACGCGCGTTTGGCGGATTTTTTCGTGCGGGGTGCGGGCATGGCGATCAGAATTTGAGAGGCGATGGCGGAGGAGGCAGTCCGGCGCGAACTCGTCTCCGGATGATTTCCCTGTTTAACAGGGAAAATACAGGGAATTTTTCGCGAAAAGCACCCGTTGGAGGCGAGCAACCATCAAATTCACGCGGCACTGCAACATGTTAGAACCAAAT
>VGZQ01000095.1 GCA_016872535.1 Rhodospirillales bacterium
AGCCCCGCGCCGGCGAAGGCGGCGACGTGCAGCATCACGAACACGGCCATGTGGGTCGTCCAGGACATCGGCCGGAGTGTATCAGGCCGCGTCGGAACAGAAAGCGTCCCTCCGCGGCGCCGGGTTCGGGACCTTAGGCGCCGCGCCGCCAGCCGTCGAGCGCGAGCAGGGCCCAAACCTTGAGGGCGATGTCGCGGCGGCCGCGCGCGTGTTCGGCGAGAAGATCGGCGACGGGTTCCCAGGCAAGACCCATCGCCGCGACCGATCCCGGCGTCAGACGCTCGGCGATCGTGTCCTTGAGCGCGCCTTGGAGCCACACGCCCATGGGCGGGTTGAAGCCGCGCTTGCCCGCGCGCGCGATCTCGACCGGCAGCAGCCGCCGGGCGACGGCGCGGAGAACCGCCTTGAGTCCGCCGCGAACCCGCGCGTTCGGGGACAGTTCGCTCATCGCCTCGATGACGCGGTGGTCGAGTAGCGGCAAGCGCAGCTCGAGGGAATGGGCCATGCTCATGGCGTCGCCGTATGCCAACAGGTTGCCGGGCAGGAACGACAGCAAATCGGTTTGCTGCATGGCGTCGAG
Organism: Rhodospirillales bacterium; assembly: GCA_016872535.1. NCBI lineage: Bacteria > Pseudomonadati > Pseudomonadota > Alphaproteobacteria > Rhodospirillales > Rhodospirillales bacterium. The sequence continues at coordinate 581 of VGZQ01000095.1, forward strand.
CGGGTCGGACGACGGCGACGCGGCATATATATCGGCGATCGGACGCGACGGTGCCGTCGGCGATCCGAGCAGGCGGCGGCGTTCATCGGGCGTGAAATATTCGACCCAGCCCGCGTACATCTCGGGGTCGGGGCGGCCGGCGCCGGTCAGGAACTCGCGCGCGCGGCGAAGCGCGTGAAGTCCTCGGCGGCTTTCCGGAATGCGCTCGGCGAGCGGCACGACGATGCCCTCGCGCAGCCACGCCGGCAGCCGCCGATAGGTTTGCGCCCAGCGGCCGCCGAGATAGCGGGGATAGCCCGCGAATACCTCGTCGCCGCCGTCGCCGACCAGGGCGACGGTGACGTGGGCGCGGGCGCTCCGGCTCAACGCCGAAACCAACAGCGCCGTCGGATTGCCGAACGGTTCACCAAAAGCCGACGCCAACGCCTCGGTCGATATCGCCGGGGCGGGGTCGGCGGGAAGTTCCGCGTGTCGGCTGCCAATGTGTTGGGCGACGCGCGCCGCCGCTTGGCGCTCGTCGTAAGCCGCCTCGGGAAACGTCATGGTGAACGTGCGGGGCGGCGGCGCGCCCAGGCGGCGGGCTTCCTCGGCCATCAGCGCGGCGACGACGGAACTGTCGAGCCCGCCCGACAGAAAGCAGCCGACCGGGACGTCGGCGATCATGCACCCCGAAACCGCCTGGCGCAGCAGCGGCAGGATTTCCTCGGCCGCCTCGTCGGGCGCCATGTCGCGGCGACCCGCCACATGGGGCCGCCAATAAGCGGCGAGTTCGCTGCGGCCGTCGCGCCAGCGCAGGAAATGGCCCGGCGGCAGCTTGCGGATCCCGCGATGAATGGTGCGCGGCGCGGGAACGTACAGGCACGCGAGGTAGGCGGAGAGCGCCTCGCCGTCGACGCCGAAATCGACCCCCGGATGTTCCTTGAGCGCGCGAATTTCCGAAGCAAACGCAACCCCGCCGCCGTCGAGCGGCGCGTACACGAGCGGCTTGATTCCGAGCCGGTCGCGCGCGAGCAGCAACTCGCGCCGCTCCTTGTCCCAAAGCGCGAACGCGAACATGCCGACGGCGCGCGCGAGCCCGGCCGTGCCCTCGCTCTTCAGCAACGCGAGCAGAACTTCGGTGTCGCTGTCGCTGCGAAAACGGCCGCCGCGGGCCTCCAGTTCGGCCCGCAAGGCGCGGAAATTGTAGATTTCGCCGTTGAAAACGATGACATAACGCCCGCAATCCGACGTCATCGGTTGCGCCGCCGCCGGGCTCAAGTCGATCACCGCGAGCCGGGTATGGGCGAAACCGAACCCGCCGCCGGGCTCGCGCCATTCGCCGTCGCCGTCCGGGCCGCGATGGCGCAACAGGCGGCGGGCGCGGGCGAGAAAGCCGTCGGGCAAGGCGGTCGATCCGGCGAGTCCGCACATGGCTAGGAGGGCTTCCGGGCGATCAAAAGGACATTCTTGCCGATGGGAGGCGCGCCGAGCGTGCGCTCGATCGCGCGCGTGAGCGGCACCCCGAACCGATCATACAGTCGAACCAGCGCGGGGTTGAAGGTTACGGTTCCCCCCACCGTGTTGAGCAGCCACCACGGGACAACGCCGAGGAGATCGAGATACCGCGCTTCGCGCACCTCGAAGCCGGCTTCGCCGACCAGGCGGGCGAGCGCGCCGCGCCGGTAACGCCGGTAATGGCCGTAAAACGAATCGAGGCGGCTGAACAGGAACGGCAACGCGGGCACGAACAGAAGCAACGAGCCGTCGGGCCGCAGGGCGCGAAACAACTCGTCGAGCGCCTGGGCGTCATCGGCGATGTGTTCGAGCACGTTCACCAAAACGGCGCAATCGTAGGAATCGGCGGGCACCGACGCGACGTGGGCCTCGAGGTTCGCATCGAACACCGCTACGGCATCATCGCCTCGGAACCGGTCGCGCAAGATGGGAAGAAGACGAGGCGAGGGTTCGACCAGATCGAACCGGTCGACGAGCGGGCGCAGCTTGACGGAAATGTTGCCGGTGCCGGCTCCGTATTCGACCGCCGCGCCGCGAACGAAGGGCGCAAAATGATCCGCGATCCAGGAATAATAATGGGTCATCCCGGAAAGGATTTCGAGATCGTGGCCGGCGTAGGCGTCGGCGGGAACGGCGGGCGCGGTCACGCGGGTTTTCCGAGCTTGAGGGCATGCTCGGCGCGCGCCAGCACCTTGGTCACCGCGGCGCCGAGAATCAGGTGGACGACATCGGGCCGGCCGGCACGGATCCTGTCGGCGAATGCGGCAAGGGCGCGGTCCAACGGCGGGTCGCCGACGACGGGGATGATTTCGGCCCGGCCTTCGGCGACGTTTTCCTCGGGCAGGCAGCCTTCGGTTTCGCGCCGGGGCAGGCGGACGAGCGGGGTCGCGGCATATTCGTCGAGCACGACATCGCTGTCTTCGCAACGGACGATCAATTCGCGCACGGGCGAATCGTACAAGTTGCCGAACTCGAGTTCGGCGGTCGCGCCGTCGTCGTAATGCAGGCGAAGCGCCAGGATTTCACCGGCCCCCTCGGGCATACTCCGCCGTTGGCGTACTTCGGCGCGCACGCGCTTCGGCTCGAGCCCAAGCAGATCGAGCGCGTACGCGACGTCGTGCGGTCCCCAATCCCACAGCACCGACACCTCGGCGCGAAACGGGCCCCGGCGCCCGCCGCGGGCGCGAAGCCCGTGAACGGGGGAAAGCGCGGGAAGCCGTCGTTTCAGTTCGTCATAGGCCGGATGGAACAAATGGACGTGGTCGGTCATGGCGACAACGCCGGCCTTGTTCGCTTGGGCAAGAACCGATTCGGCCGACGCGGCATCGAGGGCGAGCGGCTTTTCCACGAGCACCGCCTTGCCGGCGGCGAGGCAGGCGATCGCGATTTCGGCGTGGAGCGCCGGCGGCGTCGCGATCACGACGCCCTCGATCGCGGCATCGCGCGTGAGCGCGCGCCAATCTTCGTGAATGGCGCATTTTTCGGGAACGAGGGAGCGGGTCGCCGGATTGCGGCTGGCGACGGCCCGGAGGTCGATGCCGGGACGCCGCCCGATCGCGGCGATCAGCTTCCGTCCCCAAGCGCCGGCGCCGACGAGGCCGAGCCGGACGACGCGCTCCTTCCGGCTCATACCTGCCCGGTGTAGTTGGAATCGCTCCAGGCGAAGAATCGCCGAAGCCCCTCGTCCAAATCGACCATGGGGGTGTAACCGAGCTGCAGGCGGGCCTTGCGGATATCGGGGCTGCGCCGGTTCGGTTCGTCGGCGGGGTAGCTGTCGGGATACTCGATGACGTTGTGCGCGACCGATTTGCCCAGCACTTTCTCGATGCGGCGGACGAGATCGAGCATCGAGATTTCCGGTTCCGGGGAGCCGATATTGTAGGCTTCGCCCGGCACGCCCTTGAGGATCACCAGTAGGAATCCGACCATGGCGTCGGTGACGTAGCAAAACGTCCGCGTCTGCCGTCCCGAGCCATATACGTTGAGCGGCTTTCCCGCCTTGATGCGGCTCGCGAAGTTGGGCATGACCCGGTAATCGGTTTCCTGCATGCCGGGCCCGAACACGTTGAACGGGCGAATGGCGTTGGTGGCGACGCCGTGCTTTTCGTGAAAGATGTAACACAGGGTCTCGCCGACCCGTTTGCTCTCGTCGTAGCAGGCGCGCGGGCCCTGGCAGGCGACGTTGCCGCGGTAGCTTTCGGCCATCGGCACGTGCTTGGGGTCGGGGTCGCCGTAGATTTCGCTCGACGAGAAAAATGTGAACCGGGCCTGGTGGCGATGGGCGAGTTCCAGCATGTTGCGGGTGCCGCGGATCGCGACCTCGAGCGTCTCGAGCGGGTAGGCGCGATAGTAAAACGGGCTGGCGATGCCGGCGGCGTGGATGACGTAGTGCAGCGGCTCGTTCCACGGAAACGGTTCGATCACGTCGTGACGGATGAATTGCACGTGGGGATAGTCGGGCACCGAGGCGCCCTCCTTGCCGGCGGTGATCATGTTGTCGAGGGTGATCACCCGAACGGGGTTTTTCAGAATACCGGCATTGAGGCGGGCGAATATGTCCATGAAATAGCGGCCGAGAAAACCGCGTGCGCCGGTGAGCAGCACGGTCTTGCCGGCGAAGGACTGAGCCTCGGCCTTGAGGCGCTCGGCGATTTCGGCGATGTCGGATTTGAGCAGGAACTCGGTCACGGGAGCACCTCGACGGTCGGAAGCGGAACGATAAACCGTCCGCCCTCGTCGGCAAAGCGGGCATGTTTATTCATGATCGGCCGCGCGAAGTTCCAAGCGAGGATCAGGAGATAATCGGGCCGTTTTTGGTAAATGGCGTCGGCGGCCAGCACCGGAACGTGCAGGCCGGGAGTGTAGAGGCCTTGTTTCAGGGGGCTGTCGTCGGCGATGAACTCGATCAGGTCAAGGCCGAGGCCGAAGTGGTACATCAACGTCGTCGCCTTGGCCGGGGCGCCGAAGCCGGCGACGCGCTTGCCCTGGGCCTTGAGGCCGAGCAACAGCGCGCGCAAAGAGTCGCGCACCGCATCGATCTTGCGGCCGAAAGCGGCGAGGGTCGCCGCCCGGTCGAGGCCGAGGGACCGTTCGAGCCGCGTCAGGATCTCGATCGAGCCGTCGGAGCGATGCGACCCGCCCGCCAACTGGGCGAACCCGCGGAGCGAGCCGCCGTGCGATTCGACCCTCTCGGCCGCGAACAGCTCCATCCCGTGCGCCGCGAAAAAGCGCAGGAGCGGCGCCACGGAATGATAGGCGAGATGTTCGTGATAGATCGTGTCGAACAAGGTTTTTTCGAATACATCGACCAGATACGACACCTCGAATACGAACACGCCGTTGGAAGCGAGCAAGGAGCGCACGCCCTCGAGCACGCCGGCCAGATCGTCGGCATGGGCGAATACATTGTTGGCGGTGACAATCGCCGCCGGTCCGCGCTCGGCGCGGATACGCGCCGCCAGCTCGGGCGTGAAGAAATCGGGCCGCGTCTCGATGCCGCGCGCGGTTGCGGCGGACGCGATGTCGCGCGCCGGGTCGACGCCGAGAACCTTCATGCCGCGTTTGCGGAAAAACTCGAGCAAGGTGCCGTCGTTGGAACCGATATCGACAACGAGTCCGCCGGGCGCCGGGCGGAACCGGTCGAGAACCGCGCCGGCGTAGCTTTCGAAATGGCGGACGAACACCGGCGACGTGCCGGAAACGTAGACATAGTTCTCGAACAGGATGCGGGGATCGACCACGTCGAGCAGCTGCACGTGGCCGCAATCCTCGCAAAAAAAGACGTCGAGCGGAAAGCAGGCCTGCGGCTTGTTTCGGTCGCCCGCCGGCACGAAGGCGTTGGCGGGCGGCGTGGGCGTGAGCGCGAGCACCAGGGTCAGGCGGCGGGAGCCGCACAGGCGGCAATCGTCCCGCCGACGAACCGGCGCGTCGGTCGCCGTCGGCCCGGGCGCGGGTGTCAATCGCCGGGTTTCCACGCCTTGAGTCCTTCCGGGGAAATCAGCTCGACGCGCCGTACGTCGGCCTCGTAGCTCGCCTGGTCGCGGGGATTGCGCGAAAGCGTGAGGAAGACGGTGTCCTTGGGAAAGCGCATGGCGTGGTCGACCATGGGGGGCGTGAAGACCATGTGGCCTTCCTCCACCACCAGCATTTCCGGCTTGCCGGAATTGCCGTGGGACCGATGGAAATACTCCATGCGGCCTTCCAGCACGTAGCAGTAATGCCAGTCGGTCAGGTGATAATGGTTGGCGCGGAGCGAACCCTTGGTCGATTCGATCAGCACCGCGCTTTTCATGTCGAGATCGACCAGCGGCTGGATCAGGCCGCGCACGTCGACGAACGGCTTTTCCAGCCGCACGATCGGCTTTTTCGGCCATCGCTTCATTTCGTCTTTGGTCACGGGCGGAATCGCGGGCGGATCGGGTTTGCGGCTCATGGGCGGGGCTCCGGCGGGCTCAACAGGCGGGCGATGCGGTCGACCACGATGGCGCGCACGACGGCCAGGGCGTGATAGGCGCGAATCTTCTTGCCTTCGGCGTAGGTGCGGCCGTGGTAGCTGATCGGGACTTCGTACATGGTCTTGGCGCGGGCCACCGCGCGAGAGAGAATTTCCGCGTGCTGGTCCCAACCCATGCGCGCCAGGCGATCGGGGTCGATCAGTTCGCGTCGGTAGAGAAGATAGCACGAATAGATGTCGGTGAACGTGGTGTTGTTGAGCACGTTGAAGATCAAGGTCAACAGTCGGTTGCCGACCAGATGCCAGAAATAAAAAACCCGGATGTAGCGCGGCGCCAGCACACGGCTGCCCATCACCAAATCTGCGCCGAAACGCAGCACGGGCTCCATCAGACGCGCGTAGTCGGCGGGGTCGTATTCGAGATCGGCGTCCTGGAACAGCACGTAGTCGCCGCTCGCCGCGCGCAAGCCGGCGAGCACCGCGCCACCCTTGCCCTGGTGGGATGCGCGGATCAAACGGTCGCAAAGATCGGGACGCGCCGCGACCAGGTCGCCGGTGCCGTCGGTGGAACCGTCGTCGATGACAATGACCTCGAAGCGGACGTCCTCGATCGCCTGCGCCCGCACCGCCCGCAGGATTTCGAGGATGGTGGCGCGCTCGTTGAAGGCGGGAATGATGACGGAAACCGAAACCATGCCGCCGTTGGTAAAGGGAGGGGCGCGACCCGTCAAGGCGACACCCGTCGCCCCGAGGGCGGTATTCCCCGAAGGAGCCAAGGTAAATGGCGTACGGTTAACGGCGTTCGTGCCGCCGGCCGCCGTCGCCAAAACCGAAGCCGACGATGAAGATCGGCGCCAGCATTTTCCACCAATCGATGATCGGGACCATCTTGGTATTGCCGATCTGTCGGGGAGGGTAAATCTTGCTCACCGGCACTTCGGTCATGCGGTAGCCGAGCTTAATCAATTTCATGAAAATGTACATTTCCAATTGGTAGTGGTCGAGCCAGACTTGATCGAGGTCGAGGCGGGGATCGTTCAGCACGGACACTTTCATTGCCCGATAGCCGTTAGTGCTCTCGGTTATCCACCGGCCCGTGATCAAGCCGACAAGAAATGGATGCAGTCGGGTGGCGAATTTGCGATAGAGCGGCATGTCGCCGCCGGCGACGCCGCCCGGCAAGTAGCGCGATCCCATGACGAAATCGCATTTGCCGTCGCAGATCGGATCGAGTAGACGGGCGATTTCCTCCGGACTGTCCTTATTGTTGCCGGCGATGACGACGACGATGTCGAACCCGTTGGCTTGCGCAAGCCTGTAACCACGGCGGATGGTATAACCCACACCCCACCGACGATCGTTGACCAATACTTCGGCTCCTAGCGCGCGCGCGACGTCGGCGGTGCGATCGGTCGAACAGTCGTCGACCACCAGAATCGTGTCGACGATGTCGCGCGGGGTGCGGCGAACAACCTCGCCGATTTTGGCTTCTTCGTTGAATGCCGGAGCAATCAAAAGAACACGGCGGGATTTGTACATGGACTAAATTGAGACCATCGGTCGGACGCCGGCGAACCGGGCGAGACTGTCGGCGACCCGGCCGGCGGTGCGGCCGTCCCACATCTCGGGCTTGCGTCCCCTGGGCCATTCGCCGGCCAGGACCGCCTTCACCTGGGCCGGAAGGTCGGCGACGGTAACCAAACGGTTGGTCCCTTCGCTCACGGTAACCGGGCGTTCGGTGGTCGTGCGCAACGTCAGGCACGGGATGCCGAGATAGGTGGTTTCCTCCTGCACGCCGCCGGAATCGGTGATCGCGCACGCCGCCCCACGGACCAGGCTCATGAATTCGACGTAGCCCATCGGCTCGGCGAGAACGACCCGCGGATCGGCGGCGAGACGTTCGAGCAACCCGAACGCCTCGAGTTGCTTGCGGGTACGGGGGTGGAGCGGAAACGCCACGACGAGATCGCGCGCCACGGCACGCAGGGTTTCGACGATCGCGGCGAGCGCCTCGCACCCATCGACGTTGCTCGGGCGATGGAGCGTGACGACGGCGTAACCGCCGGGCCGGACTCCGAGCCTGTCCGGTATCTTCGCCGCTTCGATGCGGGAGCGGTGCAACTCGAAGGCATCGATCATGATATTGCCGACGCGCACGACCTTGTCGGGCGCGACGCCCTCCCGCCGGAGGTTGGCATCGGCGTCCGGCGACGGGGTCCACAACAGATCGGCGAGCGCGTCGGTGACGAGGCGGTTGATTTCCTCGGGCATGGTTCGGTCGAAGCTTCTGAGGCCGGCTTCGAGATGGGCGACCGGGATCAGGAGTTTCTTGGCGGCGATGGTCGCCGCCATCGTCGAGTTGACGTCGCCCACCACCACGGTCCAATCGGGCCGCTCGCCGAGGCACAGCTTTTCGTAGGCGACCATGACGCCCGCGGTTTGCTCGGCGTGGCTGCCGCTGCCGACGCCCAGATTGTGATCGGGTTCGGGCATGCCGAGATCGCGGAAGAACACCTCCGACATTCCGGCGTCGTAATGCTGGCCGGTATGCACCAGGACCGGCCGGCACCAACCGCGGGCGACGAGTTCGCGATGGAGTGGCGCCGCCTTCATGAAATTGGGCCGGGCGGCGACCACGATGTGGACGAGCAGAGGCATCGGCTAAAGGCGCATCAATTCGATCGGCGCGGGCTTGGCCTTCCGATCGAGGCACCGGCGCACGTCGTAGACCAGACCGCCCGGCTTGACCAGCGGCGCGACCAGGGACCAGCCGCCCGTGCGGTAGGCAGCATGCGGCACGGCGAGGATTGCAGCTTCCGCGGGAGCGAATGACTCGACGGGCATAAGCCGGATGCCGAATTCCTTCTCCACCGCGACGGCGTCGGCGCACGGATCGGCGACGGCGACCCGCACCCCGAATGAAACAAGCTCGCGCACCAAATCGACGACCTTGCTGTTGCGGAAGTCGGGCACATCCTCCTTGAACGTGATGCCGAGGACGTTGACCGCGAGCGGGCCCGTGCGGCCGTTCTTCATCAAATGGCGGATCGTCTCGCGGGCAACGAAACGGCCCATGCTGTCGTTGGTGTAGCGGCCGGCGAGAATAACCTGAGGATGAAAGCCGAGTTGCTCGGCCTTGTGGGTCAGGTAATAGGGATCGACCCCGATGCAATGGCCGCCGACCAGTCCGGGGGAGAACTTGAGGAAATTCCATTTGGTTCCGGCCGCGTCGAGCACGTCGCCGGTATCGAGGCCGAGGCGGTGACAGATGATGGCCAGTTCATTCATCAGCGCGATGTTGAGGTCGCGCTGGGTATTTTCGAGAACCTTGGCGGCTTCCGCCGCCTTGATGCTGGCGGCGCGGAAAATCCCCGCCTTGACGACCGAACCGTAGACCCGGGCGATGGTGTCGAGGGTTGCGGCGTCCCCGGCGGCGACCACCTTGGCGATAGTTTCGAAGCGATGTTCGCGGTCGCCGGGATTGATGCGTTCCGGACTGTAGCCGACGGCGAAATCGCGGCCCGCCGTCAGGCCCGAAGTTTTGGCCAGCAACGGCGCGCACACGTCCTCGGTCGCCCCGGGAAAAACGGTCG
>VGZQ01000096.1 GCA_016872535.1 Rhodospirillales bacterium
CCGCTCGGGCTCGGGCTCGATCGCGGGCAAGGCTTCGGCGTCCGACAAGGATTGGCCCCGGATCAAGTTCGGAAGAAGAAGGCGGCCCCGGAGGTCGTCCGGGGCCGCGAGGGAAGACGGAGATCAGAACTCCGTCCGCAGCATGGGATCATCGGCCGGCGCCGGCGCGGCCGGCGGCGGCACGTGGCTCGCCCGGGGCTTGGCCGTGGCGGGAGCAGCCTCCTTCCAGACTTCGCCCTCCTCGACCGGGCTTTCGTCGGGCAGCTCCGCCGGACGGCCGGTCCATTTGACGATCTCGAACTTCGGCCGGTAGTTGGTGCCGTACTTGTCCTTCATGGCCTCGGCGCCGGTGCAGGCGAGGACCGGCAGCAGGCTCGGATGCTGGCCGCGCTGGGCTTCCCACTGGGCGTAGACGTCCTTGATCGCGTTCGAGAGATGGATCGAGGCGGATGAGAACTCCGCCACGCCGCCGAAGAACTTTGGACTGAAGGTCATCACGACGAAACCCCGCTTGAAGCCCTCGCCGGGGGAGGGTGCCGCCCGGTCGAGGGAAGGATCGATGCGGCGCTCCGGCGCCTGGCCCTCGCGGAACAGGAGCCAGCCGGTCGCGATGTTGGCGAAGTCGATGGCGAAGGTGGGCCGCGCGATCTCCTGGTCGCCGCCGTCCTCGCCGCGGACGAACCACTTGTCCGCCTTGGCGTTGTACTTGACGTAGGGCTTGCCGTTGCCGGCGCCGCCGATGTGAAGAGGCATGGTCGTTACTCCTTTCTGCTGGTTTCGGGTTGATGGACTGGGAAGTTCGGGCGGGCGAATGGGCCAAAATACTTTGGGGATGCGGCGTCATATGCTTCGGCCGCTTTTCGTTCGTTCTCGAAATACCCGAGATGAACATGCCGGCCGTTGACGACGATCCGCGCAGCCCATTTCCGGCGTGCTTTGTGCCACCCCACGCCCTTGAAGCGGGACGTTCCGCTTCGCGACGTCATGTTCTGGAGGTTCTCCGTGTGGCTGCAGGCCCGGAGATTGGAACGACGGTTGTCGAGCGTATTGCCGTTGATATGATCGACGATTATCCCTGGCGGAGCCTTGAGGATTGCGCGGTGCATGCGCTCCTTGCGTGCCTTTCCGCCCTTACTTGTCCGGCGAGCCGCATAGAGGCCGCCTTGGCAACGATCGACACACCATTTCCATTGCGACAGCCATTCGAAATCGGCATCGTCGACCATGGTGAAGTAAAATTGCGAAAGCATGATCCGCCTCATCGCGGGCTCCATTTGACAGACGTTCATTTCAGAATCCGTAGACAGCGGCACCATTGGCCCGCGTCGTCGGATTCACCCAGTAGAAAGCGTCGTAGTCGGGGACGAGCAGGCCCGCGAGTTCTTGAGGATCGGAAGACAAAGCGAGGAAGCGTCCGAGCCGGATGGCGATCTGGCAGAGCGCGTCCAGGTGCCGCTTCATCTCGTCGCCGGACATCTCGTAGACGGCGACCGCCCGGCCATCGGACTTGCCGGCACTGGGCTTCACGTAGGCGAAGCGCATGCCGTAATTGCCATGCGCGCTGGCGTAGACGGCGCCCTGGCGGCCGTGGGAATCCGAGATGGCGGAAGGCAGACGCTCGGCGGTCTTGAGGTCGACCACCAGCCCGTGCTGGTCGAAGCGCCAGTCGATGTAGCCGACGATGGGAACGGGCACGCCGTCGAGGGCGACCGAGACCTTCTCCTGGTGGGCGGTGGGCACGCCGTACTGGCGGAGTTCCTTGAGGCCGTGCTCGACATAGCCGGGGAGGTTCTTGCGCTCGGCCTCGCGGCGCTCGTCGGGATTGAGAGCCATCTCGCGGTCGAAGGCGGCCAGCGCCGCCATCACGCACTCGGCGACCGGCAGGGTCGGCTCCAGGAGCCCCAGGTGGATGCCATGCTCGACGGCCTTGCCGCGCGCGGCGTTGGCGCCGGCGGGCGAGCGGCGGCCCAAGAGCCGTTCCATGACCCACAACGCCGGCTCGGCGGTCCAGAGGTTGAGGGACGAGGGCGAGAGATGCTCGATGCCGTGGCGCGTGAAGGGATTGCTGGACATGGCGGGCTCCATCAGCGGCTTTGGCATGTGGCGGCGGGACGGAATCCCGGCGCCGGCTTGATCGCCAAGTAGGTAATGCGGCCGTCGTCGAGGCGGCGCTGGGCCAGCAGAAGCCGGCCCCGGTTCGCGAGTTCCATCGCTCGGTCAGCGACCCGGCCGAGTTCCTCGCGAACGCCGTTGCCCATCGAGGACCAGCCGCGCGCGCGGTCGAGCGCGAGATGGCCGGCGTGGTAGGCGAGCCATTCGCCCGATCGGGCGACCTCGAGCCAGGCCAGAAGGGCGGCCTCGCCGGCGAGCAGTTCGGGCTGAACCGGTTCGTTCGGGGACGATCGGGAGCGTCCGCGCGGGATGAAGCGGAGATGCGTTGCCGAGGCGAAGGCCGTATTCATCGCGCGGCCTCCGCGGCGGGCACGAGCTCGCCGCCCGCGTTCAGGCAGAGCCGGCCGGACTCGTAGGCGTCGATGTCCTCGGCGCGGTAGACGACCCGGCCGCCGATCTTGAGATAGCGCGGGCCCCGGCCCTGCCAGCGCCAGCGCTCCAGGGTCCGGTGCGAGAGGCGCCAGCGTCCGGCGAGTTCGATCTGGTTGAGAAACGGGGAATTCATGGCATCCGGCTCCTGGCGAGCGATGGTTCGCCGGGGAGGATGCCAACACCGGATTCGGACGTCGTGGGGATCGCGAGGGGATGATCGGGGGATGTAAAGGGGATCAAACCCTCCCGCCGGGGGATGGAGCGGGGGACCGGCTGGGGGATGGCGAGGCGGGACGGCGAATGGACCGGCACTTTCGCGCCGGACCGGTTTTCAAGGGATCGGCAGGTTGAGGCGGTAGCGTCCCTTGCGGTCGGAAAGGATCAGCGTTCGCCAGTCCTTCTGGGTCTTGAACAGGTCGGCCATGCGCGAGCAGGAGGAGCCGGCCTCGCCCAGCACCGCCTTGCCGTGGCGCCAGGGCGATCCGGACTTGGCCGCCTCGTGGAGAACGCGCACGACCTTGGCCTGGCACGGGCCGAGGTGGAACGTGCGGCCCTGAAGATCGATCTCTTTATAGCCGTCCCTGTGCTCGAAAGGCGCTCGGCCCGCGGCGCGTGCGCCGACGGGATGATCGCGCTCGATGCGGTCCCGCTCCTCGCGTCGCACGGCGAGATCCTCGATCCGGACGTCGAGGGAGGTCTCGGGCCGCATGACGCAGAGGTATTCTCCCTCCGGCGCGGCGAAGCGGCGGACCGCCGACCGGCGATCCCGGATCAGGCGGCGGGCATCGCCCGGATCGAGATCGAGAAGCCCGGAGACCCGCCGCTGCTCCAGCGCGACAGGATGCGGATTGTTGGCCGGACCATCCTCGTAGTAGCCGCGCTCGATGGGCAGGTTCCACACCCGGACCGAGACCTTGAGAATGCCGTTCTCGACCAGGTAGACGAGATCGCGCCGGGGAAGCCCCCAGCGCTCCTCGATCTCCTCCAGCCCGAAATAAGCCTTCTCCGGCAAGCCCATGGTTCCGTTCCGCGCCCGGGTAAAAGCCCCCAATCCTTACGGACTTGACGAGGATGAATCAATCCTTTTTAATCCACATATTCCACACTATCCACTAAATCCACAGACAGGACTTGCCGCCATGCGCCACTCCCTCGCCGACCGACTCCGCGCCCGGTCCCGGCAGCTCGGGCTCAATGCTCGCCAGGTGGCGGAGATCGCCGGCGTCAACCGCTCTTTCGTCTACGACATCATGCGCGGCCGGTCGGAAAACCCGAATCTCGGCAAGCTGGAGAAGGTCGCCGTCGCCCTCAAGGCGGACCGCAACTGGCTGCTGCACGGTTTGGGCGCGGTCGAGGGAGAGCCCCCGATCGTCGACGACATCGCCTCCGAGGACATGTTCGTCGCCATCCCCTCCGTCCGCGTCACCGCCGCCATGGGCGGCGGGCGGCTGGTCGAGGACTCGCCCGAGAACGGCAAGCCGTACCACTTCCAGAGGGCCTGGATCCGCGACGAGCTGAAGGCCGATCCGGCCCAGCTCCGCATCATGCATGTCGAGGGCGACAGCATGCTCCCGACCCTGCAGGATCACGACATCATCCTGGTCGATCTCTCCCGCGCGTCGCCGACGCCGCCCGGCGTGTTCGTGCTGTTCGACGGCATGGGGCTGGTGGCGAAAAGACTCGAGTTCGTCCCCGCCGGCGATCCGCCGCGGGTGAGGATCGTCTCCGACAATCCCCTCTACACCGCCTACGAGCGGACGGCCGACGAGATCAACATCGTCGGCCGCATCCGCTGGTTCGCCCGGGAAATCTGACCCATGCGCGGCATGGCGCGGCACCATCGGGAGATGCCCTGGCTGCGGCCGGCCAAATGGGTCGGCACCGGCGCCGGCGTCGCGGGCGCCGTTCTGGTCGCGCTCAACATCGGGGTCACGGGATACGGATTTGTGCTGTTCCTGGTCTCGTCGCTGCTGTGGGGCGCGGCTGGATTCGCGCAGCGCGAATTGAGCCTCGTCGTGCTGCAGGGGGCGTTCACGGCAATCAACCTGCTCGGCATCTACAGATGGCTGATGGTGTAGCCGGACGGTGTCGTTCTCCTGGGCAAAATGGCTCGCGATTGCCGCGCTTCTGGCGGCACCTGTCGGAGCATTTGCGGATTCCGACCACATCATCGGTGTCGCCAACGTCATCGACGGCGATACCATCAAAATCCATGATCAGCGCATTCGTCTTCATGGCATCGACGCGCCGGAAAGCTCTCAGGAATGCCATCGGCGGGATGGCGCCGCTTGGGGCTGCGGCCGACAGGCCGCCCTGGCGCTCCGAGAGCTGATCGGCCAGCGCCCAGTGACGTGCGTCCGGCAATACGCCGACCGTTACGGCCGGATCGTCGGTGTGTGTTCCATGGGTGGCAACGACATCAACGCCTGGCTTGTGGCGAACGGGTGGGCCGTCGCCTACCGTCGGTATTCGTCCGACTACGTCGGCGCCGAGACCGTGGCGCGGGTCAGTGGTCTCGGCATCTGGTCCGGCGAATTCGTCATGCCGTGGGAATGGCGCCGCGAAAAACGATCCCAAATCCGGGTTCATACGGAAAGGCGCGGCGAACTACCCGCTCATTGAATAGATCGCAGCAGCGAAGAAAGGCACCCGCTTTTCTCGCCGGCTCCTTTGTTTGCGCGCAACTACGATAAGGATTCGCGTTTACTTCCGTTTCTTGGATGGCGTGCCTACCGTTCGCCCATCGACATCACGTTGCGGACGGTCTCCATCCCATGCCCGATTGCTTATCCGGCCCAAATGCCATTGCTCCGGGGCACATGTCGCCCGCCGAGCGAATCGGCGAAATCTGCGCGATTCTGGCCCGGGGGCTGGTTCGGCTTAAAGCCCGCCAGTCAAGGCCTGTATCCGGCGACCCTGGAGAAAGTTGTCTCGACTTCCCGGCCGACCAACGCGGTCATGCCAGCCGCACGCGAAGTCGTGAGGCAAGAGCATGACCGAGACCATCATCGCCCGAATCGCGGCCCTGAAGACGACGCCAACCCCGGATCTGAAGAAGCAGTGGCGCGATCTCTTCGAGACGGAGCCGCCGCCCTACAACCGCCGCTTCCTCGAAAGCCGGCTCGCCTACCGCATCCAGGAGCTCGCCTATGGCGGGCTGAAGCCCGAGACCGTCGAGCGCCTCGAGGCGCTGGGCGAGCAGCTTGACGGCGGCAATATCGTGCTGCGCCGGACCCGCGCCGACGACAAGCCGATCGCCGGCACGCGGCTGATCCGAGAATGGCAGGGCGTCGAGCACACCGTCACCGTCCTGCAGGACGGCTACGAATGGCAGGGGCGGCCCTACCGGTCGCTATCCGCCATTGCCCGCGCCATCACCGGCACGCGGTGGAACGGGTGGGTGTTCTTCGGTCTCAAGAACCAACGGGGCCGTCCATGAAGAAGCCGCACCATCCATCGAAAATCGCCCGGAAGCTCCGCTGCGCGATCTATACGCGCAAATCGACCGAGGAAGGTCTGGAGATGGAGTTCAACAGCCTCGACGCGCAGCGCGAGGCCTGCGAAGCCTACATCGCCAGCCAGAAGCCCGAAGGCTGGGTTCGGCTGGCCGACCGCTACGACGACGGCGGCTTCTCCGGCGGGACGCTGGAACGCCCCGCGCTGAAGCGACTGCTGGCCGACATCGAGGAAGGCGGTATCGACGTCGTCGTGGTCTACAAGATCGACCGTCTCAGCCGCTCGCTCATGGACTTTGCCAAGCTGGTCGAGGTGTTCGACCGGCGCGGCGTGACCTTCGTCAGCGTCACCCAATCCTTCAACACCACGACCAGCATGGGACGGCTGACGCTCAACATCCTGCTCTCCTTCGCCCAGTTCGAGCGCGAGGTGATCGGCGAGCGCATCCGCGACAAGTTCGCGGCCAGCCGCAGGAAGGGCATGTGGATGGGCGGCTTCGTGCCGCTCGGATACGAAGTCAAGGACCGCAAGCTTGTCATCAATGAGCCCGAGGCCGCCACCGTCCGCATGATCTTCGAGCGGTTCGTCGAGGTGGGCTCCGCGACCGTGCTGGCCCGCGCCCTTGCCGCCGAGGGCGTGACGACGCGGCGGGGGCGGCCAGTCGACAAGGGCTTCCTCTACAAGCTGCTGAACAATCGGGTCTACATCGGCGAGGCGGTCCACAAAGGCACGGCCTATCCCGGCGAACACAAGGCTATCATCGGCCGCGCCCTGTGGGACAAGGTCCACGGAATCCTGCGCGAGAGCCCGCGAGTACGCGCCGCGCGCACCCGCGCCTCGACGCCCGCGCTGCTCAAGGGCCTCATCTTCGGCCCCACCGGCTGCGCCATGACGCCGACCCACACGCGGCGCGGCGAGAAGCTCTACCGCTATTACGTGAGCCAGTCGGTCCTGAAGCGCGGGCCCGAAGCCTGCCCGGTTGGGCGCGTATCCGCGGCCGAGATCGAGGCGGCCGTCGTCAGCCAATTGCGTGGCCTCCTGCGGGCGCCGGAGATCGTCGTCGGCACATGGCGCGCCGCCCGGGCCGAGATCGATGGGCTGGCGGAATCCGAGGTACGCGAGGCGCTGGAACGGCTCGACCCCCTTTGGGACGAACTCTTCCCGGCCGAGCAGGCGCGCATCGTCCAGCTTCTTGTGAAGCGGGTCGACGTGGCGCCGGACGGCATCGATATCCGGCTCCGGGTCGACGGACTGGCAACTCTGGTCCGCGACCTTGCCGGCGCCGGCCCCGAGTCGCGGAGGGCGGCATGACCAGCGTGGCGTCCCTCGCCAAGGACGCACGCACGCTCACGGTTCGCGTGCCCTTCACGCTGCGCAAGCGCGGAGGGCGCAAGCTGGTAGTCGCGCCGGAAGGCGCGACCTGGGGCGCGCCGCACCCGCGGGTGGATAGCACCATGATCAAGGCCATCGCGCGGGGGTTTCGGTGGCGCAAGCTGCTGGAGACCGGGGTCTACGGGACCATCGACGAGATTGCCAAGGCCGAGAAGATCAACCCGTCCTATGTCAGTCGGGTTCTGCGGTTGACGCTCCTTGCGCCGGCCATCGTCGAGTCGATTCTCGACGGCCGGCAGCCGGCGGAGATGACGCTGGCGGCGCTGATGGAGCCGTTTCCTGTGGGGTGGCGGGAGCAGCTCGATGCGGGATTTCGGCAAATTTAACGGTTAGCGCCGTCGCCGAGCCTGAATCCCCCCACGCCGGACGATTCGACCATTGCGCTGTTGTCCAATTCGGCCAAGACTGGCTCCCCTAAGGGAGACCACATGCGCTCCATCACGTCTGCAGACGCAAAAAACAATTTCGGCGAGTTGATCGACCTAGCCCGGGCCGCGCCCGTCATGGTCACCAAGTACGATCGTCCCGTGGTCGTGGTGATGGCGGCGGAGGAGTATGAGCGGCTGAAGGCGCTGGACGTGCGGGGTTCCGTGGCGGCAAAGCCGAAGGGAACGAAGCTGTGATGACCTGGGGACCTCCCAATGCGCCGGGTCGATGCCCGCAGCATCAGACACGGGCACCGGCACGTTTTCAATCGGAGGCGCGTCATGGACGTTTTTGACCTAAGGGCTCGCCTCGTCGCGGACTACAAGAGCTACACACGCAGCTTCATCAAAATACGTGATGATCGAATCAACAATTTTGTTGATGAAGCTCTGACGACAGGCGCCTTCTGGCCTGAACCGCTTCTTCAACTCAATCCCACCTTCTTGCCTGGTGGAACGATCGATGACCTCGTTACCAGCAAAGTCCTGCACAGCGAATGTGCGAAGATTTTTCGTATTGAGAAGTCCGATTCTGACCTTGGCGGGAAGCAGTTGCTTCTACATGAGCATCAGCGCGAGGCAATCCTTAAGGCAAAGGAAGGCAAGTCCTACGTCCTGACGAGCGGCACGGGTTCCGGCAAAAGCTTGGCCTATATCGTACCTATCGTCGATCACGTTCTTCGGAAGGGTTCTGGCCGCGGCATCCAGGCGATCGTCGTCTATCCGATGAACGCGCTTGCCAATAGTCAGGACGAAGAGCTCGCGAAATTTCTCAAGGAAGGTTACCCGGAAGGGCAACCGCCGGTCCGCTTCGCCCGCTACACCGGTCAGGAAAAAGGCGACGTCCGCGAAGCTCTTAGACGCGATCCGCCGGACATTCTTCTTACCAATTACATGATGCTCGAGTTGCTGCTCACGCGCTCTGAGGATCGTGAGCTCGTTCGTGCGGCAAAAGGACTGCCATATCTAGTTTTCGATGAGTTGCACACCTACCGCGGCCGCCAGGGTGCCGATGTGGCACTACTCATTCGCCGTTGTCGCCAGGCATTTAACAGCCCCGACAGCATCTGCGTCGGCACATCGGCCACAATGGCAAGTGGCGGGACCTCCGAAGACCAAAGGCGCGAAGTCGCCCGCGTCGCCGAATCTCTGTTTGGTGTTACCTTCACGGCAGATCAGGTGATCGGTGAGTCGCTCGAGCGCGCAACGCCTCAGATTTCTACAATCGACAAGGCATCAATCGAGACGATAAGCGCCACGATCGCTACGGACCAAAGTCCACCGACGGATTATGAGGCATTCCGCAATCATCCATTAGCTTCATGGATCGAGTCGACGTTCGGGGTTCGAGAAGAACCTCAGACTGGACGCCTGATCAGACAGGCCCCTCGGCGGTTACAGGGTGATCCGATCGAGAACCAGAAGAGCGCCGCGGCCGAGCTCGCTGAACTTGCTGGAGCAGCCGCTGAAAACTGCGCAACCGTGCTGCGCAGATTCCTATTGCAGGGTGCAACGCTACGCCGAAGTGCATCGAGCCGGTTTCCGATTTTTGCCTTCCGTCTGCATCAATTCCTTACGAGAGGTGACACCGTCTGGGCGACGATAGAACCCGAGGCTGATCGCCACCTGGATCTAGCAAAGAAGGCGGCAAAGCCGGGAGAGCCCGAAAAACGGCTATTCCCGATGGTCTTCTGCCGACATTGCGGAACCCCATACTACCGGGTCGCTGTCACACAAACCGACCAAGGGACTACCCTGCTGCCGCGGGAAGACCGTCGCGAGGCAGGGGATGACAATGGCGAAGATGCATATCTCTTTGTTTCTGAGACAGCTCCGTGGCCGCGCGGTGACACCTCAACGTTACTTGCTCGCTTGCCAGATTTCTTGAAGGAGACGACAGCTCAGGGCGTCGAACGGGTCCGCGCAGACGCTCGGGGGGATGTCCCGATCGCCGTCTTTGCCGACGCCACCGGCCGAATCGTTTCGGAAGGGCAAGGCGGCATGCCTGCAGCACTGATCAGGAAGAATTTTCTTTTCTGTTTGGAGCCATCCTGCGGCGTTGCCTATGCGCGCAGCCAGAAATCTGAACGCAACAAATTGTCCACCCTCGGCGTCGATAGCCGGAGCACCGCCACAACCATCCTCGCAGTGCGTGCACTTCTGGAGCTACAGCAAGACCGTGATCTGAAACCCGAAGCCCGTAAACTCCTGAGCTTCACCGACAATCGGCAAGATGCGTCTCTACAGGCCGGTCACTTCAACGATTTCGTTCAGGTCGCCCTTTTAAGGTCCGCG
>VGZQ01000097.1 GCA_016872535.1 Rhodospirillales bacterium
CCGAACCATCCCATCTGCTTGCCGCCGAACAGCAGCGCTCCGGGCGCCAGCACCAGCAGCACGACGATCCACGCCACCCGCCGGGTCAGGCCGAGCGCGGCGAGCCACGCGGGCCGGGTTTCGGGCCGTTCGTTACGTTCCGTTTCGCTCATGGTTCGATCCTCGGTCTCAACCGCCCGCGCGCCCGCGCAAGTATATAACGTAATAGGTCGCGGCGACGAAGACCCCGCCGCCGACGATGTTGCCGAGCGTCACCGGCACCAGATTGGCGACCAGCGCCGCCGATACGCCGGATTGGAGCCCGCCCGCCAGCGCGCCCGCCGGAATGAAATACATGTTGGCGATCGAGTGTTCGAAGCCGAGCGCGACGAAGGCCGCGATCGGAAAGAGGATAGCGAAGACCTTGTCGATCACCGAATGGGCGGCGAAGCAGAGCCACACCGCAAGGCAGACCAGCGTATTGCACAGGATGCCCTTGCCGAACGCCGTCCAGAACGGCAGCGCCGCCTTGGCTTCGGCCACCGCGCGGGCGGTCGCGCCGACCGCGCCGCCGTCAAGGGCGAACAACCCGCCGACATGGGCAAGCCCGGCCATCGCCGCCGCGCCGGCGAAGTTGCCGACGTAGGCGATGCCCCAGTTGCGCAGCAACGCCGGCGTCGCGACCTTGCCGGCGGCCCAACCCATCACCATCAACACGTTGCCGGTGAACAGTTCCGCGCCGCCGATCACGACCAGAATAAGGCCGAGCGAGAACGCGACCCCGCCCAATACACGGGTCGGGCCAAAGCCCAATTGGCTTCCGGTGACCGCGACGGTGAAGAACATGGCGCCGAAGGCGATGAACGCCCCCGCCAGCACCGCGAGCGCGAACAGGGGCAGCGTCGACAGGCCGGCCTTGGCGATGCCGACTTTTTCCACGCGGAGCGCGATTTGATCTGGAGTATAGGCGTCGAAAAACGAGGGCGGGAGCGGCGCGGGGTCGGTCATGGTCAACCTCGTTCGGAACGCTTCTTTTGGCGCGCGCGGGGAATCTTCGAATCGCCCGCCTGTCGGCGGGACCGCGCGTCGGTCAAGCGGACGAGCCACGGGACGAGATCGTCGACCACGTGATCGACCGCGGCAAGAACATCGGCGTCCGGCGGATCGAGGCCGTCGGCGGGACGGCCGGCGCCGCCGCGAACCCAAATCGTGGTCATGCCGATCTCGGCCGCCGGCACCAGGTTGCGGGCGATATCCTCGACCATCGCGGTCGCGCGCGCGGCGAGCCCGTGGCGGCGCACCAGGGCGTCGTACACGCGCGGCTCGGGCTTCGGCACGTAATCGGCGTCGGCGATGTCGAACACCGCCTCGAAATGGCGCGCGACGCCGATCCGCTCCATCACCCGCTCGGCGTGCGCGGTCGAGCCGTTGGTGAAAATGATCTTGCGGCCCTCGAGGCGGCCGAGGGCCCGGTCGAGCGCCGGGTCGGGCCGGATCGCCGACAGATCGATGTCGTGGACGTAGGCGAGGAACGGCTCCGGATCCATGCCGTGACGGCTCATCATGCCGCGCATGGTGGTGCCGTGGTCGCGGAAATAAGTCTTTTGCAGCCGGAAGGCGGCGTCGGCGTCGAGGCCGAGATAGCGCGCCACGTAATCGCGGATGCGGACCTCGACCTGGGCGAACAGCCGGCAGCTCGCCGGATAGAGCGTGTTGTCGAGATCGAACACCCACGCCTCGATTCGGGAGAGATCGGGCGGGGAGGACGCGGGGGTCGGTTTCGCCGGGGGGGCCATGGCGCAAAAGTGCGGCGCGAACAGCGCCCTGGCAAGGGGTGCTTCCGACCCCTGGGGCAGGTTCCTACTGGCGCTATAATCGGGCCTTGGATATGGTGCGCCCCCGCGCGTACCCCATTCGAACCGGAAGTGAGACAGAATTCCCGTGGGCAATACGCCTCGATCAACGCCTTCCTCGGACGCCCCCTCCCCGAACGCCGACGCGGACGCAAGCCGCGTCCTCGAGGGATATCCCGGCGCGGCGCTGCGGGTGGATGCGGACGGCCAGGTGCGCGCGGCCAACGCCAAGGGCCTCGGCTTGAAGGCGCTGCTCGAGCGCGATGCCATCCCCGATGCGCGCCTGCTGATCGATCGGGCGGCGCGCGAGGGCGCCATCGCCGCCGGCACGATCAAGCTGCAGGGCGCCGAGGGCGAGGTGGTGATCGAGGTCGCGGTGGTGCCGGACGTGAATACAGGGAGCGCGGGCGGCGGCGCGATCGTGCTCGCGCGCGACCTGACCATGGAGCGCAACCTGCGCACCGCCCTGGTCGAATCGCGCCAGCGTTACAAGGACCTGGTCGAGGTATCGAGCGATTTCACCTGGGAAACCGACGAGGCGGGCCGTTTCGCCTTCGTCACGCCCAAGGGCGCGCTCGGCTATTCGGCCGAGGAATTGGTCGGCCGCGCGGCGGCCGAATTGGTCTTCAATCCGGAGGATTTTTCGCCGCTGCCGTTCGTCACCCAGCGCGAAGTCGACAACATCGAAATCTGGATGGTCCGCAAGGACGGTTCGCACGCCTGCGTGCTGTTGGCGGCGCGGCCCGTTTCCGACGCGGCCGGGGTCTGGCACGGCGCGCGCGGCGTGTGCCGCGACCTGACCGAGGAGCGCGAGCGCGAATCGGCGCTGGCGCGGGCGCGCCAGCGCGAGCAACTGCTCGGCTACATCGTCGGCAATATCCGCGACGAGGTCGATCCGTCCAACATGCTGACCGCGGCGGCGTCCGCCACGGGGCGCGCGCTCGGCGCCGCGGGTTCGCGCATCTACCGGCGCGGCTCGGACCAACGCATCAAGGTCGGCGCCTATTACGGCGGCGAAGCGCCGGAGGGGCTCGACGATTTCGTCGCCACCCATACCGGCGACAAGGGGGTCGAGACCATCGCCCTCGGCGACGCTTCGGTCCTGATCGCGCCGACCAAATACCGCAACGAGGTCAACGGCGCGGTCACCATGTGGCGCGTCAAGGACCGCGAGCCCTGGGACGACGATCATCGCCTGCTGATCCACGACGTCGCCAACCAGCTCGGCATCGCCAACGAGCAGCTCGCCAACCACGAGCGGATCGTGATGTTGTCCTTGACCGACGGCATGACCGGTCTGCTCAACCGCCGCGCGTTTTTCGAAGAAGAGCTCCCGCGCCGCTTCGCCCGTCTGCGGCGCAACAAGCAATGGGCCGCCATGTTTTACGTCGACATGGACAACTTCAAGAGAGTCAACGACGTGCACGGCCACCAGCGCGGCGACGAGGCGATCATGGCGTTGCGCGATTTGATGCGCGAGTATTCGCGCCCCGGCGACGAGATCGCGCGGCTCGGCGGCGACGAATTCGCCATGTGGCTCGACAACATTTCGCCCGAGGTCGCCACCAAGCGCGCCGAAACGTTGATCAAGGCGAGCGAACGGTTACGCAAGTATTCGGGCCATCCCGATCATCCGCTCGGCATCTCGGTCGGCATCGCGCTCTACGATCCGGCCACCGACGAGCCCCTCGAAAACCTGCTCGCCCGCGCCGACGAGGCGATGTACACGATCAAACGCGCCGGCAAGGGCGGCTACCGCATCGCCCCGCCGCCCGCCGTCAAGACCGAATGAACCGATGCCCGCCGCCGTCGCCCCCCTGACCTACGAGCAGGCCCGCGAAATGGCCGCGAGCCGGGACAAAAGCGTGCGCGAGCAACTCGCCAAACGCGCCGACCTGCCGCCCGAGATTCTCTATTACCTGGCCGAGGACGATACCGCCTCGGTCCGACGCGCCGTCGCCGGCAACGCGGCCGCGCCGCATCAAACCCACATGAAGCTCGCCCAGGACTCGGATTCCAACGTACGCTGCGACCTGGCGGCGAAGATTTCCCGCGTCCTGCCCGACCTCGCCCCCGACGAACAGGACAAGATCCGCCAATCGGCGAACGACGCCCTGCGCGCGCTCGCGCGCGACCAGATCGTCGCCGTCCGCCAGGCGTTGGCGGAAGCGCTCAAGGACGTCGCCGGCGCGCCGCCCGACGTGATCAAGACGCTGGCCCGCGACGCCGAAAGCGCCGTGGCGATGCCGGTCCTGCAGTATTCGCCGGTTCTCAGCGACGAAGACCTGATCGAGATCATCCGCTCCGGCCCCGCCGCCGGCGGGTTGAACGCCATCGCGCGCCGCAAAACGGTCGGCGAAAAGGTTTCGGACGCGATCGCGGCGACCAACGATTCCTCCGCGGTCGCCGACCTGCTCGGCAACAAAGGCGCCCAGATCCGCGAGGAGACTCTCGACCGCCTGATCGACCAATCGGCCGACGTGGCGTTGTGGCAGGCGCCGCTGGCGACCCGGCCCAAACTGTCGCCGGGCGCGGCGACCAAGCTCGCCCACATGCTCGCCGACAACGTGCTGCAGATGTTCAGCCGGCGCACCGATCTCGACCCGAAGACGGCGGCCGCGGTCAAGGACGCGGTGCACCAACGCCTCGGCGGCGGCGCGACCGCCAAAAAGCCCATGATGGCGACCGATCCGATGCGCGACGATCCGCCGTTCGAGCTGATCAACGGTATGTACGCCGCCGGACGGCTCAACGCCGCCGCGATCGACAAGGCGTTGCAATCGAACGATTTTCCGTTCGCGCTCGGCGCGCTGTGCATGCTCGCCGAGGTCGATCTCAAGACCGGGCGGCGGATTCTTTCGGAAAAAAACGCCAAGGCGATGACGTCGCTGGTCTGGAAAGCGGGCATGCCGATGAAGACCGCCGTCCTCGCCCAGCAGCGGCTGGCGGGCGTGGCGCCGGCCGAGGTGATCAAGCCGATTCTCGGCGACGCCTATCCGCTCGGCGACGACGAAATGCTTTGGCAGATCGAATTCTATGCCAAACTCGCGGCGGCGCAGCACGACTGACGGGGCGCCGGATCGACGGAGAGACCGCATGATC
Source organism: Rhodospirillales bacterium (assembly GCA_016872535.1). Lineage (NCBI taxonomy): Bacteria > Pseudomonadati > Pseudomonadota > Alphaproteobacteria > Rhodospirillales > Rhodospirillales bacterium. Next base: position 4,935 of record VGZQ01000097.1, read on the forward strand.
GGAAAATGGTTCAAGGGCAATGACGCCGAAAAAGACTCGGCGGCCGCCGACCTGCCCGATACGCTGAACTACGAAGAATCGCGCGATCTTGCTCGCCACGAGGACGTGAACGTGCGCCGCGCGCTGGCAAGCCGCGCCGATCTCAAGCCGGAAATTCTCTATTACCTGGCCGAAGACACCGAACCGGCCGTGCGGCGCGCCATCGCCGGCAACGCCGCCGCGCCGATGCACGCCGATCTGCTGCTCGCCCGCGACAAGGACGAATCGGTGCGCGGCGATCTGGCCTCCAAGATCGCCAAACTCGCGCCCGGCCTGAGCGCGGAAGAGCAGGACCGCGTTCGCAAGATGGCCTACGAGGCGATCGAGATTCTCGCCCGCGACCAGGCCGCGCGCGTCCGCCAGGCGCTGTCCGAAGCGCTCAAGGATTATGCCGACGCGCCGCCCGCGATCATCCGCCAACTCGCGCGGGACGCCGAGTTGATCGTCAGCGAGCCGGTGCTGTCGTTTTCGCCGGTGCTGACCGACGAGGACCTGATCGAAATCATCGCCGGCAATCCGCCGCAAGGCGCCCGCGCGGCCATCGCCCGGCGCAAGGATTTGCGCGAGAAGGTGTCGGACGCCATCGTCAACGCCAACGACACCGACGCCATCGCCGCGCTGCTCGCCAATCACAGCGCGCAGATTCGCGAGGAAACGCTCGATCGCATCGTCAGTCGCGCGATCGACATCGAAACGTGGCACGCGCCGTTGGTGGCCCGGCCGGTGCTGCCGCGCAAGGCCGCCATCCGCATCGCCCGCTTCGTCGCCGACAGCCTGATCGACCAGCTCGAGGAGCGTCAGGACCTCGCCAGCGACGTGCTGGAGGAAATCCGCGCCGTCGTGCAAAAACGGATCGAGGACGGCGATCTGCCCGATCCCTCCAAGAAGAAAGGCAAGGCCAAGGCGGAACCCGAGGAATCGGCGGACGAGGCGCTCGAACGCGCCCGCCAGCTGATGAAGCAGGGCCGCCTCGGCGAGGATGCGATCGCCGCTTCCGCACGGGGCGGCAACCGCGCCTTCGTCATCGCCGCGCTCGCGGTGCGATCGAAGCTCGACGGCGCGATCGTCGAGCGGGCGTTCCACGACAAAAGCGCCAAGGGCGTCGCGGCGGTGGTCTGGAAGGCGGGACTGTCGGCCCGGCTCGCCGAGCAGATTCAGAGCAAACTCGCCGCCATCGGCCCGCGCGATGTTTTGCGCGCGCGCGAGGACGGCGGCTACCCGCTCGGCGTCGACGATCTGGAATGGCAGATCGGATTTCTCGTCGACCTGGTGAAGCAGAAGCGCTGAGCGGGGATTTCAGCCGGCGCGGATCAGGGTGCCCGCGCCGCGTTCGGTGAACAGTTCCAGCAACACCACGTGCGGGACGCGGCCGTCGAGAACGACCGCGCCTTCGACCCCGCCCGCGACCGCGGCGAGGCAGGTTTCGACCTTGGGGATCATGCCGCCCGAAATGGTGCCGTCCTTGATCGCGGCGCGGACATCCTTGGCCGTCATCTCGGGGATCAGGCTCTTGTCGCGGCCGAGCACGCCCTTGACGTCGGTCAGCATGAACAGGCGCACCGCGCCGATCGCCGCGGCGATCGCGCCGGCGACCGTGTCGGCGTTGATGTTGAGCGTCTCGCCGCCTGAGCCGAATCCGATCGGCGCAATCACCGGGATGATGTCGGACTGCTCGAAGGAGCGCAGGATGTGCGGCGTGATTTCCTTCGGCTCGCCGACCAGGCCGAGATCGAGGGTGCGGATTTTCTTCGATCCGGGATCGCGTTTGACGCGCTTGACCCGTTCGGCGCGCACCAGATGGCCGTCCTTGCCCGAAAGGCCGACCGCGAAGCCGCCCGCATCGTTGATCGCCTGCACGATCTGCTTGTTGACCAAACCCGACAACACCATTTCGGCGACGTCCATGGTCGCCCGATCGGTGACGCGCAGACCGTCGACGAAGGTGCTTTCGATCTTGAGGCGCTTCAGCATGTCGCCGATCTGCGGCCCGCCGCCGTGCACCACCACCGGCCGGATGCCGACTTGGCGAAGCAGCACGATGTCGCGCGCGAACAGATGCGCGAGACGCTCCTCGCCCATGGCGTGGCCGCCGTACTTGATGACGAAGGTCTTGCCGGCGTAGCGCCGGATGAAAGGCAGCGCCTCGTGCAGGACCGCCGCCTTCGCGAGCATGGATTTCTCCAGCTCGGGCGAGAGCGGTTTCGACGACGATTTGCCTTTCTTCGCGCTCATGGCGTCCTCGCTTGGGCGGCGGGACTTTAGTACTCGGAATCACGGATGCCAAGCACACCCCCCACCCTAACCCTCCCCCGCAAGGGGGGAGGGAACCCTGAATTAAATCTCCCTCCCCCTCGATGGGGGAGGGATGGGGTGGGGGTGCTATTATCCTCTCCGGTCGGTATTGGCCGAAATCCTACGCCCTCGCCAGCGCCGCGAGGTGCGCCCGGAGTTCGGGTACGCCCAGGCCCGCGCGCGCGGAGGTGACGAAGACGCGCGGGAAGGCGGCGACGTGGGTCTTGGCCTCGGCCGCGGCGGCGGCGCGGTGCGCGCGCAGGACCGCGTCCGCAACCGCGTCGGCCTTGGTCAGGACCAGCGCGTAGGATTGGCCCGACCGGTCGAGCACCTTCATCGCCGCGCGGTCGGAATCCTTGACGCCGTGGCGCGCATCGATCAGCAGGCACACGCGCCTCAGTTCCGCCCGCCCGCGCAGGTAGCCGTCGGCGAGGCGGGCGATCCCGGCCATTTGGCCCTTGGACGCGCGGGCAAAACCGTAGCCGGGAAGATCCGCGAGCATCAGCCGACCGCCCAGATCGAAGAAATTGATCTGGCGCGTGCGGCCCGGCCGGGACGAGACGCGCGCCAGCGCGCTTCGCCCGACCAGGGCGTTGATCAGGCTCGACTTGCCGACGTTGGAACGGCCGATGAACGCGACTTCGGGCCCGGCGCCCATCGGAACGGAAGAGACTTTCGCCGCGCCGGCGACGAAGCGGCACGGGCCCAAAAACAGCCGCCGCCCGGATTCGACGTCCTCGGCTGCGTCGTCCGCGCCGCTCACGTGTTTTTTTTCTTTTTTTTCTTCGCCGCTTCGGCCTCGCTCATCCGCCGAAGGGTGTCCTGCAGCATCTGAAAGGCCATGTCGCAGCTTTCGCCGACAAAATCGTGATAGCCATCGGGCGTCGGCTTGCAATGTTCGCCGAGAAACCGCTCGAGGTCCTTGCTGATGCGCTGCAGCTCCGTCTTGCGTTGACTCATGCCGTCCTCCCGCGTTTGCGGGAGAATTATAGCGCGCCTCGCCCGATCCAGCGATCAGCTGATCTGGACCCCCATCCGGCGCATGATGACCCACTGCTGAGCCATGGACAGCACGTTGTTCCACGCCCAGTAGATGACCAAACCGGCGGGAAAACTGGCCAGCATGTAGGTGAATATCCACGGCAGCAGCATGAACATCTTGGCCTGGATCGGATCGGTCGGCTGCGGGTTCATCTTCTGCTGCAGCCACATGGTGACGCCCATGATGATCGGCCACACGCCGACCATCAGGATCGCGGGCGGTTGCCACGGGATCAGGCCGAACAGGTTGAAGATGGTGGTCGGGTCGGCATCCGACAGATCGACGATCCAACCGTAGAACGGCGCGTGGCGCATCTCGATCGTCACGTAAAGCACCTTGTAGAGCGCGAAGAAAACCGGAATCTGCACCAGGATCGGCAAACAGCCGGCGGCCGGGTTGGCGTTCTCGCGCTTGTAGAGCGCCATCAGCTCCTGGTTCATCCGTACCTTGTCGTTGAGGTAGCGTTCGCGCAGTTTCATCATTTCCGGCTGCAGCTTCTTCATCTTGCTCATCGCCACGTAGGATTTGTTGGCGAGCGGAAAGAAGAGAAGCTTGATGACCACGGTCAGCAGCAGAATGGCGATGCCGAAGTTGCCCGCGAGCTTGTTGAGCCAGATCAGCGCGTAGAAAATCGGCTTGGTCAGGAAGTAGAACCAGCCGAAGTCGATGGCGAGATCGAAGCGCGGAATTTTGTACTGCTCGCCGTAGCTGTCGAGCAGGGCGAGCTCCTTGGCGCCGGCGAACAAAAGCGTGCGGGTTTCCGCCGCGCCGCCCGGCGCGGCGGCTTGGGCGGCCTGCAGGAAATCGGTCTGGTAGCGATCCTCGTTGCCTTCCTTGCGGTGAAGAAAACGGTGCGTCGCCTCGCTCCCCTGATCCGGAATCAAGGCCGCGAGCCAATACTTGTCGGTGATGCCCGACCAGCCGCCCATGGACTTGTCCTGTTCGGTGCCCTTTTTGCGCAGGTCGGAATAGGTCGTTTCCTTGAGCGTGTCGTGCAGCACGCCGAGCGGGCCTTCGTGCAGAATGTAGATGTCGGAGACCGCCGGCGTGCCGGAACGCGCGAGCAGGCCGTAGGGAAAGACCGTCGCCGGATTGGACCCCGCGTTAATCACCCGCTGTCGGACCGTAAACATATAGTTCTTGTCCACGGCGAGGTGCAGCTCGAAGCGCAGACCCTGGCCGTTGTCCCAGGAGAGCACGACCGGGCTGTCCGGAGTGAGACGCGGGCCGTTCGCGCTCCAAAGCGTATCCGGCCCCGGCACCGCGACACCCTCGGCACCGACCCAGCCGAACTGGGCGTAATAGGCTGACTTGTGGCCCTTGGGCAGGAACAGCGCCACGGGCGCGCCCTTGCGGCCGGGCTTCTCGAAAAATTGCGTCAACACCAGATCGTCGAGCCGGGCGCCTTGGAGCGCGAACGAGCCCTTGAGGGTCGGGGTTTCGATTGCGACGCGCGGGCCGACGGCCAGGGCGACGGACGGCGCCTGGGCGGCGGGTGCCGCGGGCGCC
>VGZQ01000098.1 GCA_016872535.1 Rhodospirillales bacterium
GCGATCACACCGGCAGCAGCCGGCACAGACATACGCGGAAACCGTCGCGCCAAGACTAGCGCGAACGGCCAAACCAACAAGGCCGCGACCGTGGCAACCGGCTTCAAGGTGAAAGACATCGTGTCTCCACGCCAACCGGTCCAGCCGGTCACGGCGCCAAGTATGGGCCGATCGAAGCCCCGTTCTATCAGCAGAAGCCCCATGCCTACGATCATTCCGGTCACGAGCGCAATCCCGAGCCTCGACCGCTCTGCCGCGTCGAATTCACGAACAAGCCCCAGCAATCCGACAATCGATAAGAATATCCCTGTCAACGGCAGTGTCGCCGACACGGAACGTCCCGGCGTGAGCGACCATGCTGCGCTTGCTGCCGTCAAAACGAGAAACGCCGCGAAAGCTATTGCTATGCGTCTCGGGATCGGAATTGACGCCCGCCGCACCGCAATATGGGCTGCGAATGCGAACGCCGTGACGCACGCGAACAGCGGCGCCATCCCCTTGGGAGCGAATACGGCGAGTGGAAGGGCTAGTCCGGAGGCAACAACGAGAAATAAACTGGGGCGCAATACAACCACCTGGAAACGTGAATGTCCGGAAAGGTACGGCCGTGCATTCTAAAGAATCTCATAGCACAAAACCAGTTCCCTCCATTCCGTACACGGCGACTCTATGGCGGTTCGCGGCATGAACTTTTACTATCGGACAAGCGCCATGCAAGACCGCGCTGCGAGCACTTCATGCCGTGCATACGCGAGCTGCGCGGCTTGACAATGCCATCGAACGTGACGAAGGGTTATACGCGTCGATCTACTCGGAAGAAATCTCTAACGGTTTGGACTCGATGCCGAGCGAGTCACCACTGATATGCGATCCTGAGCGCTAAGGCGCGCTGCTGATGCGGCACGACTCGACGCACCATACACCGCGACCGGCGCCATATGCCGTCACCCCGACATTCCACGCGTCTGCAACCCCGGCAACATCAAAAGGCCTGCCGCGATTAAGGCGAAGCTTTTGCGCGCCGCCAAGTTGTTTGACCAAGCCCAACGCCACGCCCACGGATGATCCACGCGCGTTATTCTGCTATTGGGTGGAGCGGGATCGACGGTTTTTCCCACACGGAAACAATGTGCGCTCCGGTTCTCGTTTTATGCCTTTATTATCGGCGGTCGAGACATTAGAGTTACGCTAAGCGGCAAGATAAACAAGCACATGTTCCGGGGTTAACACACATTGGACGGCTGAAATAGCCAGGCGGTGGCGCCTACCTTCGGTTACACTGGCCGCCCATCATTCCGATCCGTTTCATTCGAGCATTCTTGCAATGACCTCCTTCTCGTCACCGGTGGTGCGGGCTACATCGGAAGCCATGTCGTGTTGGCGCTCAGGGATGCCGGTCACGCGGCTGTCGTTCTCGACGATCTTTCGACCGGGCGGCGCGATTTGGTGCCTGACGGTGTTCCGTTTGTGAGGGGCGATGTCGGCAACGGGATGCTGATCCGCCGAGTGCTAGCTGATCATAGCTGCCGGGCCGTCATGCATTTTGCGGGTTCGATCATCGTTTCCGAATCGACCAGCGAACCATTGCGCTACTACCGCAACAACGTCACCGCCAGTTTGGCACTGATCGAAGCCTGTATAGCCGCAGGTGTCGAATCGTTTGTTTTTTCATCCAGCGCCGCGGTCTATGGCATACCCGATCGCTGTCCGATCAACGAAGACGCGCCGACAAGCCCGATCAACCCCTATGGGCGAACCAAGTTAACCATCGAATGGGCGCTGCAGGACGCCGCACGCGCCTGCGGTTTGCGTATCGCAGCTCTCCGTTATTTCAATGTTGCCGGCGCCGACGCGCAAGGACGCAGCGGCGAATGTCAGCCGACCGCTACCCATCTGGTCAAGATCGCCGCAGAAGTTGCCGTCGGCGCTCGTAATCAAATGAACATCTATGGCGACGATTACGATACACCCGACGGCACTTGCGTACGCGATTTCGTCCACGTGTCGGACTTGGCTGACGCGCATCTCGCCGCGCTCAGGCACTTGGATGGCGGGACGTGAGCGTGACCCTCAACTGCGGCTACGGGCATGGATATTCGGTGCGCGAGGTCCTGACCAAGATCGAGCACATACTGGGGCGGAAATTGCCGCTCGCCGTCGCGCCGCGTCGTCGGGGCGACCCGCCCGTACTGGTGGCGGACGCCACGCGGATCCGGAACACTTTCGATTGGCGGCCCCGGCACAACGACCTAGACGAGATCGTTGCTTCGGCCATCGCCTGGGAGGAAAAACTGCGGGCCACGTCCTGACGCGCCCGAAAGCCGTTACCCACGGCATCCGACGAGACGCAACATATCCATGCGCGCCTCGGAGACCGTTCCCGGAAGAGTTTTGAGCCCGACAACGCGTACCGCGAATTCTTGGACCCGGACTAGCGCTGGACCGCGCGCCAATGCGACCATCGCCGGCATCGCCGCATAGGTCCCCGAGGCATCCTGGCGCAGGAGGATGTGGGTGATGCGGGCTGCACATAAATCCGCCAGCAGCCGCGAAGGATCGGTTTGTTCCGGCCGAAGATCGATTTCGCCCTGGGCGAACGGCGACGCGAATAGAAACGGCACGTTAAGAAAATAGAACAGCTGCCGTTCGCCGATTAGAAGCCGATCCGACGTCTTCAGATTAGCGTTGATCCAGGGAACCGGCGCGTAATACGAGACGTACCGCTGGAGAAAGCCTTCCCGATCGTCGCCGCTCGCGACGTGGCGGACGAATTTCATTCCGACCAGCCCTGCGCCCGCTAGCTGGATGGCGACCGTCGCGGCGAACGCCACAAGCAGAGGCCGCCGCATACCGGAGTTTCGGGTCAAGCGTTCGGCCGCCACTGTCATCGCGATCAACAACAGCGGTGCGACCGGCAGCAAATGGCGTACCCGCTGGGACGAACCGGTAACGAACCAAAGCACGTAAAATATGCCAGCGGCCACCACGAACGACCAAAGCACGCCGGGACGAATGCGGTCGCGGATCCGCCAAGCGCCAAGAACGGCAAACGGCAGCACTAAAAGGCCGAATGGGCCGAGACCGATCAGCTTGGCCTCGGTTTCGGGCGGAGCATGTAGGGTCGCTAGAAACGGGTACAGGATCAGGTTAAACGGGTTCCGCTCGAGGGGACGGTCGCCTTCCAGGAAAAGCTGGAAATAGCGATCGTGGGCGAGTGGCCATTGGATGAGGTTTTCGCGCCCGAGCCATTGGAACAGCATCGGGAACACGGGATCGCCGGTGTGTATCGCGTTCCAGGCGTACCATTGGAATCCGGCGAACGCGGCGAATACGCTGAACAGCGCGCCGAACGCGAAACGGCGGCGATGGAACAGTAGACACGCGCCGATTGCAACGAGATAGAGCAGGCCGAGATATTTGGAGCCAGCGTAAAACCCGGCCACCGCCCCGGCGAGCGCTGCGTATCGCGCATCGCCACCTTCAACCGCCTTGCCAGCGGCCCAGGCGGACACTACGGCAAACAGGGCGAGCCGCGTCTCGACTTGGCCAGTGCCAGCGCCGTAGAGGACGACCGGCAACGTCGCAAAAACCAGTGCGAGCGCCAGCGCCCAATTGCGCGATAGGTACGGGCGGGCGAAGGCATAGACGGCCCCAACCGCGATCCAACCCGTCACCCCCGTCCACGCCGTCAGCGCCCGTTCGCCGCCGAGCGCGAGTGCAGGCACATACCCCATCTGCAGCAAGTACGGAATTGCGCCGTCCGGCGAACGGTAAATGAACTCCAGCGCGCCGGCGCGGATAAATTGGCGTGGCACCGCGAAATGGTAAGCAAGTGAATCGGCATCGGCGGGCGGCGCCAGCGCCTCAAGCCCGTCGAGAACGAAAACGATGGTCAACAATGCAAGTAGGAGCATGCCCATTGCATCGGGGCGTTCCCAGGCGACGTCACGCCAGGACGGAGCGAGCAAAGGAAGTCCCGCCAACCCCGCGAGCAGAACCGCCCACAGCCACGGATCCTGAAATAAACCCGCAGCGCCAACGAAGAACATCAACCATCCCAGGACGCCGAGCCCGATCACGAACGCCATTGCCAACCCGAGCGTGCCGACCGGAGCAAACCCGCGCCCGAACAGCCGAAGAAACGCGGCACCGTACCCGAGACATGACAATAACTCCAAGATCGGAACGATCGCGGTCATACGCCAAATCCCAGCGCGCCAAGGATGAGGCCGGTCATATCGCGGTATTGCCAAAGGTAGACGGCGGTAGCGATTACGATCCAGATCCACGCGCCAACGATGCCCAGGGCGTCTTCGCTTCTGACGCCGCCCGTGCGCGATTCGCGTGCTGGTTCGCTCATGGGTCTGCCCGAACCGGTTATGATCGCGCGGCCGCGTATATGTCAACGACCTTCGGTCGGCGGTGTGCTTGTCCCGGACGCCATCCCCCGGCTATTGTTGCGAAACTTGCATCTCCCTATCAGGAAGTGGTTCGCAGCTTGACCCCTCTTCATGCATTTCGCCTGAACGTGCGGAACGACTGCCGGATTTGCGGAAAATCCGATCTGATACGGATCCTTGACCTCGGCTGCCAGCCGCCATCCAACAGCTTCATCGCGCCCGAGGACGTCGCCCGCGAGCAGGCCTTTCCCCTGGAAATGTATCTTTGTCTCCACTGCGGCCTGTCGCAACTGCGCCACGTCGTCGCTGCCGAAGATATCTTCAACGACTATCTCTATCTATCTTCGACCTCAGGCTCGCTCCGGCGCCACTACCAGGGGTTGATTGACGGCGCGCTTGCCGCCTTTGCCCCGCCCGAGGGCGCGCTGATGGTGGACATCGGCTGCAACGACGGCATCATGCTGCGCCGCTATCCTCCGGGCCGCTATCGCCTGCTCGGGGTCGAGCCGTCCTCAGCAGGCGACTACGCCCGCCGCGACGGCTTCGCGGTCGTGCACGGGTTTTTTACCGCCGAGCTCGCCGCTCGCCTAGTTGGCGGCCATGCCCGCGCCCACATCGTCACCGCCACTAACGTCTTCGCCCATGTGGACGACATTGTCTCGTTCGCCGCCGGGGTGCGGACCTTGCTCGCCGATGACGGCGTCTACATCGTCGAGTTCCCCTATCTGCGCGACATGGTCAAGCAGTGCTACTTCGACACCATCTACCACGAGCACCTGTGCTACCTGGCGCTGACGCCGCTCGTTGTCCTGTTCGAGCGGGTCGGGCTCAAGGCGTTCCGCGTCGAAAGCGCGGGCTCAGGCGCCTCGGGTCCGGCCTTGCGTCTGTTCGCCGCTCGGGCCGAATCGCCGCGCCCGGTCGAGGACGGCGTAACCGCCATGCTCGCCGCCGAGGATGCCTGGGGCCTGAAGCGCCAGGAAACCTACGCGTCCTTCGCCCGCCGCGTCGCGCGGGTGCGCGGCAGAGTCCTCGCCCTTATTGACGGGCTGATCGCGCAAGGGCACACAGTCGGCGCCTTCGGCGCCCCGGCCAAGGGCAACACCTTGCTCAACACCATGGGCCTCGGCCCCGACCGGATTGTCGCCGCGGCGGAAAACAACCCGCTCAAAATCGGCAAGCTGACGCCGGGCAGCCACATCCCGATCGTCGGCGACGAAGCGTTCCTTGAGATGGGCTTTTCCCATGCCCTGCTCTTGAGCTGGAACTACGCCGACTTTCTTCTCGCCAACGCTGAGTTCATCAGGCGCGGCGGCAAGTTCATCATCCCCCTTCCTTCACCCACAATTCGGCCGTGAAGAAGCTTTCCACAATGCTGGCTGTTGATATCGTCATTCCCGTCTACAATGAAGGGGAAAATATTATTCTGGTTCTAGATTCTTTTCGCCGGCACATTCGACGGCCATTCCGAGTTCTGATCTGTTATGATTTTCCGGAAGATACTACATTAACGGCGATCGCCACATGGGAACACCGAACCGACGTAAATATCGTACTAGTACGTAATCCTGGTCGCGGGGTTCATGCCGCCATCCTCGCTGGATTTAACGCTTCGACAGCGCCTGCAGTATTTTGTTGGATGGGTGACGACGATTTCAATATCAGCCTGTTCGAACCGATGGTCGCGCGTTTTGAAGACGGCTGCGATATCGTCACCGGCAGCCGATTCATGAAGGATGGCTGCATGATTGGCTGTCGCTGGTACAAAAAAATGCTAACGGTAGTTGCTAACGCCACGCTGTATCACTTGGCGCGGCTGCCGACTCATGATTCGACCAATGGCATTCGATTGTTTTCTCGCCGCCTGCTTGACACTGTCGCTGTCGAATCGAGCCAAGGTTTTACCTTCACCTTCGAGATGATGGTCAAAGCACATCGCTTGGGCTGGCGAATCGAAGAGCTCCCGGCCAAATGGTTCGAGCGCAAAATGGGACGCAGCAATTTCAAGATTCTGCCCTGGATCGTGCCTTATCTGCGCTGGTACGCTTATGCTTTCGCTACCACTTGGCTCAAGCGGGGACCAAAAACGGTTACATTGAAGCCGGGCGCAAGCCTTACTACCGAGCCCTACCGCCCCTGCGTACGCTCTAGGATTCATCCAAAGAAAACCGGTGCCCATTGACGAAAACGTAGGGCCCCGGATGGATGGGATGCTGGGCGGCACGAATTTTCCGTTCGAAAGTGTCCGGATCGGACGGATCCAGGACCAGCCATTTCTCAAAATCCTTGCGTGTGTAGGGTTTGCGTTTCCACGTTTCGCCACACGGTACGGGCAGTGACCCAGTGCGGGCGACGTAGGCCACGGTTTCGCGTAGCAGGTCCAGGCACGCGCGTTCGGCCCGCGCCGCCAGATCAGCACAGCCGTCGGACGGTAGGATCGGAACGCGACGCACCAGGAGAATAGCGCCGCTGTCGGGCGCAGCTGTCATGCGGTGCGCAGTAGCGCCGAAGTCGCGAGCGCCGTCGAACAACGCGTAGCTCGCGGTCGAACGGCCGGGGTATTCGGGCGGCGCGGGATGGAAATTGACCGCTTCGCGCGCGAGCACGCCGCCCTTGAGAATCCGGTCGGACAGGAAATTGAACACGAACCGGCCCTCTAGTCCGTCCAGGCGGCCGACCCAGGCGTCGCCATCGGCGGATTCGAGAACGTGACGCAGGTCGAGTTCCCGCCCCACGGCGTCGGTCGCTTCGGCGTTGAGTCGAGAGCCCGAACGGACGATCAGGATCGCGGACGGGCGGCTCATCCTATTCCGCCGCCTGGACCTCGGGCGCGCTCTTGCGGACGATCTGCCATAGCGGCTCGTCGGCAGGGGGATTGGCCTCAAAGTTGTACACCGGCCAACGATCGGGCGCGTAATAGTGCGACATCAATGCCGAACGCGACGCGGGCGTCATGAAATACTTAAGCGCGTAATACGCGTCCCAGAAGAATTCGCCGGTGCGGATGCCGCGTAACAGCCGCCGCCAAGCGAAACCTGGATTAAAGAGGATCGCGCGCTTGTAGGCGTAGTTTATGTATTCGCGGATCTTGTCGTAGGTCAGGTTGCGGTGAACGAACAGGCTTTCGTCGGTGTAGAAGAAATAGCTGTCCCAGTTATATGAGCGGACCAACCCTTGTGCGGCGTATTCCTTGAACATGCGGGTTCCGGGAAAGGCGATACAAACGCCAAACTTCATCATGTCAAGGGGAAGCTGGCGCGCGTATTCGATCGTGTCCTTCATGGTGTCTTCGGTATCGTGGGAAAGCCCGAGGAGCATGGAACCCGACGTGTCGAGTCCGGCCTTGCGCGCGAGGTTGACGGCGACGCGGCCCTGTTCGACCGACGCCTTGCCGCCCTTGCCGAAGGATTTGAGGATCGCATCGTTCCCGGATTCGAATCCGAAATTGACGCGATAGCACCCTGCCCTGCGCATGGCGTGGAACATGCGCCGATCCGCGCTTTCGACGCGGATGCCGTTGTGGCAGGTCCAGAGAACGCCGGTGTCGGCCTCGATGATCTTTTCGGCCACTTGCGTCGCCCATTCCTGGTCCGAAGTGAAGATGTCGTCGGCGAGCCAGAATTCCCGAAAACCCAGGGCGTGCATGCGCTTGACTTCCTCAGCGCAGCGTCCTGGACTTTTCTTCCGGTAGCCGAGTCCGGCGGTAGTCTTCGACGCGCAGAAATCGCACTTGAAGACACATCCCCGCGAAAATTCGGCGATGGTCATGGGACGCCGGCGCGCGACCAGACGCGAGATGCGGTGATAATCGCGCGTGTCGTAAAGATCCCACGCCGGCATCGGTAGGTCGTCGAGATTCTGGATCAGCGGCCGCAGCCCGGTGAAGACGATGTCGTCGCCCTTGCGGTAATGGATTCCCTTGACCGTGGCCGGATCGGAGGCGTCGCAATAGTCGGCGAAGGTATAATCGGCCTCGCCGACGAAAACCGCGTCCATCAGGGATTCGTGCATGGATTCGACCGGCAGCGCTGAAACGTGCGGCCCGCCGCCGACGACGGCGATGGAAGGCGAGATGTCCTTGACTAAAACACTGATGTCGCGAAGCTGATTCATCAACGGCGTCGTCGCCGTGATCCCGACGATGTCGGGCTTGCAGGCGACGACTTCGGAGCGTACGAACGCGAAGTCGTAGGGCCGCCAGGACAGATCGAGGATCTTGACCTGGTGGCCCTTCGCCCGCGCCGTGGCCGCGATCGTTGCCAGACCCAGGGTCGGGTGGACCGGATTGATGATCCCGACCTTGGTCCCGCCGTAGGACGGCTCGTAGGACGGATTGATGAGAAGAATTCTCGCCATGCGGCAACGCGGCCACGTTACGGACTGGATTTTCAACTCCGTCCGATATGTGTTCCCGAAAAAACGCTTTACGGGGGCATCATAATTGATTGCGGACTGTTAATAAAAGGAAAATAATTGTCCGAGCCGCGTCGGCGAAAAGACCCGAAATCCCGAAGGGCGATCGATTTGGCGACAGGAATTTCGTTTCCGGAAAATTGTGCCAACCATATTCGCTTTTTCCGAGTTTCGCTCCAACTCGCGGCGCCCGAGTGTTTTTTATTAACGATTTGACCGCTCCCGTTCTTAATGACCGGAACGAAACCCAAGCCCATGAAGCGCTGTGTTTCTTGCGAATACCTATTCGACGCGAAGGAATGGATTTGTCCGAAGTGCGGTTTCGCGCCCAATGTCAGGAGCGGATTCCCGACGTTCGTCGATGCGGCCGGAGACTTCGAGCCGCCGGAATTCCATCAGGCCGTATTTGACGAAATCATGAAAGTGGAGGCACATAATTTTTGGTAATTAGGGCGATTCGTAACCATGTGCTAGGAGGAAAGGCGCATGGTTATAGGGGGTTCGAGGGTTTTCGGGTGTGCGGCCAACTTTGAGCGGGGCCGCAAGTGCGTTTTCTGCGGGTCGTTCAA